>CAXREU010000047.1:0-6923 GCA_964229715.1 Halobacterium sp. | reverse complement strand
CTCGCGGACGCGATGGAGGACGCGGACGTCTTCGTCGGCCTCTCCGTCGGCGGCATCGTGAGCCAAGAGATGGTGCAGTCGATGGCGGACAACCCCATCGTGTTCGCGATGGCGAACCCCGACCCCGAAATCGGCTACGAGGAGGCCAAGGCCGCCCGCGACGACACGGTCATCATGGCAACCGGGCGCTCGGACTACCCGAACCAGGTGAACAACGTGCTCGGGTTCCCGTTCATCTTCCGCGGCGCGCTCGACGTCCGCGCGACGGACATCAACGAGGAGATGAAAGTCGCGTGCGCGGAAGCGCTCGCCGACCTCGCGAAACAGGACGTGCCCGACGCCGTCGTGAAGGCGTACGGCGACCAGCCGCTCCAGTTCGGGCCCGAGTACATCATCCCGAAGCCGCTGGACCCGCGCGTGCTCTTCGAGGTCGCGCCCACCATCGCGGAGGCCGCCATCGACTCCGGGGTCGCGCGCCGCGACCTCGACCTCGAGGAGTACCGCGAGGAACTGGAAGCCCGCCTCGGGAAGAGCCGGGAGATGATGCGCATCGTCCTCAACAAGGCCAAAAGCGACCCCAAGCGCGTCGCGCTCGGCGAAGGCGACGACGAGAAGATGATTCGCGCGGCCTACCAGATGCAGGAGGAGGGCATCGCCGAACCCGTGCTCATCGGCGACCGCGACACCATCGACGGCGTCGTCGCCGCGCTCGGCCTCGACTTCGAACCCGAAATCGTCGACCCCGACGAGGGCGCCCACGAGGAGTACGCCGAACGCCTCTACGAGCTCCGCCAGCGCAAGGGCATCACGCGCAGCGAAGCCGAGTCGCTCGTAAAACGCGACCCGAACTACCTCGGGTCGACGATGGTCGAAGCCGGGGACGCCGACGCGCTCCTCACCGGCCTCACCCACCACTATCCGAGCGCGCTCCGCCCGCCGCTGCAGGTCGTCGGCACGGCGCCCGACGCCGACTACGTCGCCGGCGTCTACATGCTGACGTTCAAGAACCGCGTCGTCTTCTGCGCCGACACCACGGTCAACCAGAACCCCGACGCGGACGTGCTCGCGGAGGTCGCCGAACACACCGCGGAACTCGCGCGCCGGTTCAACGTCGACCCACGCGTCGCGATGCTGTCGTACTCGAACTTCGGCAGCGTCGACAACGAGGGCACGCGCAAGCCGCGCGAGGCCGCGCGCATGCTCCGCGAGGACACCGACGTCGAGTTCCCCGTCGACGGCGAGATGCAGGCCGACAGCGCGGTCGTCGAGGACATCCTCGAGGGCACCTACGAGTTCTCCGACCTCGACGCCCCCGCGAACGTGCTCATCTTCCCGAACCTCGAAGCCGGGAACATCGGCTACAAGCTCCTCCAGCGCCTCGGCGGCGCGGACGCCATCGGCCCGATGCTGGTCGGGATGGGCGAGCCGGTCCACGTCCTCCAGCGCGGCGACGAAGTCAAGGACATCGTGAACCTCGCGGCCGTCGCGGTCGTCGACGCCCAGCAGAACGGCGACTGAGGCCGCGCTCCGTCACGCGACTCCGGTGTCCTCGCTCGCATTGACATTCTCTGCGACGGTACCGACGTTCTCGCCGGGTTCGACGAAGTGGATGTCGCCATCCTCGACGAATGCGATTTCGTGCGCGTGGTCATCGTCCGCCTCGAAGCCGGCGACCGGCGCTTTCGGATAACCGCCGCTCGATGTCCACGTCGTCTTCGTACTGTCGGCATCCCAAAGCGCGAGGTTCCCGCTACCGTCGACGCCGGGGACGCGAGGCGGCGCGTCATCGAACGTCCGCGGCGCGCCAACTCCGATGCCCGCGCTCTTCCCGACGCCACCCATGCCCTCCGTGCGGTCGCCGTCGACGTAGTAGAGGCCCTGTGACGTCCCGGCGAACGCGAGGTCGCTGTCGCCGTCGCCGTTCACGTCACCGACGCCGGCGGCTGCGTCCGCCAGGAGGTTACTCCCGTCGACCGTCACCGTCGACGGCGAAGAACCGGGGCGCACCCGGTAGAGGGCGCTGCTGTCGGACTGATTCACGTAGTAGACGCTCGTGGCGTCGCGCCACTCGCCGACCGCCAGCAGAGTAGCATTCGTCTCGACGCCGCTGTCGACGAGCGTCGTCGTCGCGTCCGTGTCGTCGACGAGCTTCAACGCGCCGCTCTCGTTCACGTACGGGATTTCCGTGCGGCCGTCGGCGTCGAAGTCGACCTCCTTCGGACCGATAGCCGCGGCCGTCGCGTCGTACTGCGTGACGTCGCCGCTCGCGTCGATGGAGCGGAGACCGCCGCTCCGGGTGGCGAACACGAGTTCGCTCCGCCTCGAGTCGTCGGTCGGCGTCCGGAACCGGAACGTGTCGCGGGCGCCGGTCGGCGTGACGACGACGCGGGTGTCCGCGCGCGGCTGCAGCGAGACGTCCACGCGGAGGCGCAGGAGATTCCCGTCGCCCCACGAAGCAGCGTCGAGGACGGTGGTTTCGACGTCGGATTGGTATTCGCCGTTCACGAGCACTGAGATGACGTCCGGGTCGGTGGGCAGCGTCGAGCCGCCGACGTTCTTCACGTAAAGCGTGAGCGTCCCGGTGTCGTGGTCGTAGACGGACTCGGGGCTTCCGGCGTCGCTGACGATTTCGATTTCGGCGTCGACGGCCTCGGCCTGCTGCTGGCTCTGGTCGCCGAGCGCGCTCCCGAGTTGGGTTGCGCCCTGCGTGACGGTTCCTGCGAGGGAGGCCGCGACGAGGATAGCGGCGATGAACAACACGAGGTGAGTGGACGAGACAGACGCCACTCACCAGCCCCCCCGGAGCCGTACGGACATACGCCGGAATGGGCGACAGTCGAAAGTGAGTATTGTGGCCGTCCACTAACAATTGGTTCGCCGACAAGAATTGGGGCGGAGTCAGTCGCTGGCGCGGCGGTCGCTGCGCGAGGGCGGCGGCACCTGGGAGTCGCCGGTGTCGCGCTCGGGGAGCAGACAGCGCGCGGGCTCGTCGTTGACGTGGCCGTACTGCTCGGGTTCGTTCGCGAGCACGTGCGCGGGATTGGACTTGCTGTCCAACTGCGCCGCGCGGACCTCCTCGAAACCGACGACGCGCGCACGGATACCGCGCCAGTGGTGGTCGGCGGTCGCCGGCGGCGAGAACTCCTTGATGGGGCGGTAGTCGTGGGCGCGTGCCGCGAGCGCCGCGGTGTTGACGTCGCCCGCGAGGTCATTGTGGTCAACGAGCACGCCGATGCGCGCGTCCCGCGGCGCGCGCGCTGCGAGCACGTCCAGGCCGAGGTGGAGCGCGCGGTACTCGGCGACGTTGTTGTTCGGGGCTTCGTCCGGCACTGAGAAGCGGGCAACCCGCTCGCCGTCCCGGGTTTCGACGATGACGCCGAGCCCGCTGCCGTCGCGCGAATACGAGCCGTCCGTCGCGACGTAGAAGTCCCGCCGGTGGGACTGTGGAGGGTGTGCGATGTGCGGCGTCGGCGAGTCGTCGAACAAGTCTCGGAGTTTCGACCGGCCCACGATGGCCATACGCTAGATAGCGAGCGCCGGAACTTAAGCGGTCCGCCGGTCGCGGCCCGCATCCAAAGCGATACGTGGCGTGGCCCCGACGACTCCCGTATGCAGGCACGCGACCTGATGACCGAAGACGTCGAGACCGTCCACGAGGACGACGATGTCAGCGACGTCCTCCAGCAGCTCGCTCGACGCGACTTCACGGGGTTCCCCGTCGTGGACGACGACGACCGGCTCGTCGGCGTCGTCACCCAGCGCGACTTCGTGGAGCTGTTCCAGCCCAAAGACCACACCGTCTGGATTCCCATCGGGCTGCCGCCGTTCCTCGAGACGCTGGACTACGGCATCGACCTCTCGTGGAACGAACTGGAGACCGAACTGGACCTCGCGAAGAACGCCGGCAAACCGGTCAAGAAGATTATGACGACGGACGTGCTCACGGTCGGTCCCGACGCGGACGTCGACGACGTGCTCGCTATCCTCGCGGCCGATGAGCGCGACGTCAATCGCGTCCCCGTCGTCGAGGACGACGTCGTGGTCGGCATCGTCACCCGGCAGGACGTGCTGCGCGCACTCCACGAGGAGCGCAACCAGTAGCCGGCGCCGGCAAAACGGGTACGGCTCCGAAAGCGTAAACGTCACCCCGCACGGAGATTCGGCGTGACCAACTACCGGAACGCCGCACTGTTTCTCGCGCTCGCAGCGGTCTGGGGGTCGGCGTTCGCCGCCATCAAGGCCGGCCTCGACGCCGGGTTCGAGCCCGTGCTGTTCGCGGCCGTTCGCTACGACGTCACGGGCGTGCTGATGCTCGCGTACGCCGCGTACGCCGCCGACGACTGGCTGCCGCGGTCGCGCGCGGACTGGACTGTCGTCGGCATCGCTGCCGTCTTCATCATCGCTGCCTACCACGCCTTCCTCTTCGTCGGCGAACAGCAGACCACGAGCGCCGTCGCCGCCGTCGTCGTCAGCCTCAGTCCCGTGCTCACGACGGGGTTCGCGCGGGCGTTCCTTCCCTCCGAGCGCCTCTCGCTCGGCGGCATCGCGGGCCTGCTGCTCGGCCTCGTCGGCGTCGTCGTGCTGTCGAACCCCGACCCGTCGAACCTCCTCGGCGGGAACACCGTCGGCGTCCTCCTGGTGTTCGCGGCGTCGACGTGCTTCGCGCTCGGGAGCGTGCTCACCCAGCGCGTCGACGACGGCCTCGACATCGAGACGATGGAAGCGTGGGCGATGCTGCTCGGCGCACTCGTCATGCACGTTGCCAGCCTCGCGCGCGGCGAGACGCAGACGATTCCACGGAACACGGACGCGCTGTTCGCCATTGCGTACCTCTCGCTGGCCGCCAGCGCCGCTGGCTTCCTCGTCTACTTCGAGCTGCTGGAGCGGCTCGGCCCCATCGAAATCAACCTCGTGAGCTACGTCGCGCCCGTCTTCGCCGCGGTCGTCGGGTTGGTCGTGCTCGCCGAACCGATTACCGCGAACACGGTCGCCGGCTTCGCCGTCATCTTCGCGGGGTTCTGTCTGCTGAAGCGGCGCGCGCTCGCGAACGAACTGCGGAGTTTCCGCGCCGCCTGGGGATAGCTACTTCGCGCCGGCGATGCGGTCGAACTGGTCGGCACTCAGCGTGAGGTCCGCGGCGGCGAGGTTCTCACGGAGCTGGTCGGGCGTGCGAGCGCCCGTAATCGGTGCGACGACCTGCTCGTGGTGGAGCAACCAGGCTAGCGACACCTGCGCGGGCGTCGCGCCGACTTCCTCGGCGACGGCTTCGACTTCGTCGAGCGCGTCGAAGTTCTCGGGCGTGAGGTACGAGTCGACGAACTGCTGGTCGGTCGCGCCCCGCGTCCCCTCGGGTGGTGCCTCGCCGCGGCTGTACTTCCCCGTGAGGAAGCCGCCAGCCAGCGGCGACCACGGCACGACACCGAGGTCGTAGTCCCGGCACATGTCGAGGTACGTCGCCTCGATTTCGCGGTTGACGGCGTTGTACCGCGGCTGGACGACCGTGAACGGCTCGTACCCCTCGCGGCGCGCGATTTCGTTGGCTTTCGCGACTTTCCACGCGTTCGGCTCGAACGTGGACGCGCCGAGGTAGTGGACTTTGCCGTCGCGGACGAACTCGTCGAGCGTGCGCATGAACTCGCGGGCGGGCGTCCGGTCGTCCCAGCGGTGGATGTAGAGGACGTCAAGATAGTCGGTGTCGAGGCGGTCGAGAATCGTGTCGACGTTGTTCCGGAGGTGTTTCCGGTTGAGCCCGCGGCCGTTCGGCCCCTCGCGGGTGGGCCAGTAGATTTTGGAGGCGACGACGTACTCGTCGCGGTCGCGGCCGGCGAGCCACTCCCCGATGTACTGTTCGGCGCGGCCGCTGCCGTACATGTCTGCGGTGTCGACGAAGCGGCCGCCGGCGTCGGCGTACGCGTCGAGAAGTTCGTGTGCGCGCTCGCGGCCGACTTCGACCTCGCCGGCGTCGTTCTCGCGGCCGAACCGCCACGTCCCGAACGCGACCTCGGAGACGCGGAGGCCGGTGCGGCCGAGCGAAACAGCGTCGAGACCCATGTGGGGACCGAGATGGGCGGCTGTGTTAAGCGGCGCGTCTTCGAGCCGTTAGCTCGTGTTGTGGCGGTGACCTAACACGAGCGCGACGACGTGGAGGGCGACCATCGCGGCGAGTGCGGTCTGCTGGGCCGTCGTGTCGGGGCCCGCAATCACCAGGGGCGTGTACAGGAACGGGAGGGCAACCGCCGCCCAGAAGCCAGCGACCTCGAAGGGCTTCAGGAGGGTGGCGGACGCGGGCGTGTTCACGGCGTCCGATGCGACCTCGGCCAGTGCGGAGCGGGAGGGGGCAGACATTGGGTCTCACCTCGTCTACTCCACCCTACTGGCGCCGACCCCATATAGGGGGTCGACCGTTGCCCGGATTTCAGTACGTTTCACCGCGAATGGACCGACTTCGGGACGTTTTACAACACCCTCAGAAGCGTCGAAACCTTTTATAATCTGTTCTAAGGGCGCTTCGAGAGATCGATTTGAACGGCCACAACCGTTATCGGCGGCGGTTCGACGACTCCCGAGCGCTCCGGAGTCGCCACTCGGGCTTCGGAGGTATCACTCGACAGCTGGAGTGGTAGAAAGTGCCCGGGGAGGGTTTTGAACCCTCGATCTCCGCATGTCCCAGGTTCGAGGCTCGGCGGGCCTCGCGGACATGCTGAGCATCCACGTGGCGAGTGGGATGCCGCACCGAAGCTCGGAACCCTATGAGTGCGGCGCTATGACCAGCTAAGCCACCCGGGCTCGCTTCCGGCTAGGGGGAGGTCGCTCTTGAAGGTTCTCATCTCAATCGACGCACCCGCCGGGTTTAAGCCGAGGCGGTTGCTTCGGGCGTACATGAACGTACCTGCGCTCGTCCAGTCCTCGCTCGGGGAGGAGGA
>CAXREU010000046.1:0-5781 GCA_964229715.1 Halobacterium sp. | reverse complement strand
GTCCGTCGGACGACCACGGAGCTAGCGAGTAGCGAGGGACGGAGTCCCTCGGACCGTTCGAGCGGGCGAAGCCCGCGAGAAGACGGGGAGGAACGACCCGCGAGCAGCGTGGTCGACCGCAGGGAGTCGCGAGTAGAGCTGTGAAATCCGGGACGCGGGCGCTCGGCGTCGCGGAGTCCTATCAGGGGGACGCGTCGACGTTCGCCGGTGCGGTCGTTCGGGCGTCCCGGGTTGCGGACGGCTTCTCATTTACGTCGTGTACGGTCGGCGGCCTCGACAGCACCGCGGCCGTCGTCGACTGCTACCAGCAGTTGGACCGCGAGGACGTCCAGTACGTCTTCGTGTCGGGCATCGCGCCAGCGTGGTTCAACGTCGTCGACCTCCACGCCGTCCACGACGCCGTCTCGCGGCCCGTGCTCTCCGTCTCCTTCGAGGAGAGCTCGGGACTGGAAGCCGTCATCCGACGGGAGTTCTCCGGCGACGAGCGCGACCGGCGGCTCGCACGCTACGAGCGCCAGCCCGACCGCGAGCGCGTGACCGTGAACGACGAACAGGTGTTCGTGCGCGCGATTGGCTGCGAGAACCCCGCAGAAGTCGTGCGCGCGTTCACGCCCGAGGGCGGCCGGCCAGAGCCCCTGCGGGTGGCACGGCTAGCAGCACGTGCGGTCGACCGCAGTGAGAACGCAGACTGAGCGAACGGGGAGCGCGTGCTCGACCGAAGGGAGACACAAGCGACCCGTGAGCCGTGTGGCCGACGAGGACGTGAGTGGCGGCGCCGACTCGGGTCTGTAACGCTTAACCCGGCGGCCGTGGTCGGCACACGCATGAGCGACATCGACGGCATGGAGGGCGTGGAAGTCACGGAGTGCACGCGCTGTGCGGACCTCGTCGGCTCGCGGAGCCAAATCGTGAACGGGGACGGGCCGGAGGACGCCGACGTGCTGTTCGTCGGGGAGGCGCCCGGTGAGTCCGAGGACGAGGAGGGCGTACCGTTCGTCGGGCGCAGCGGCGACGTGCTCGACGACGAGCTCCGGGACGCGGGGCTGCCGCGTGCGGACGTCCGCATCACGAACTGCGTGCGGTGTCGCCCGCCCGAGAACCGCGACCCGAGTCAGGAAGAACTCGCGAACTGCCGGCCGTACCTCGAACGCGAAATCGAGCTCGTCGACCCAGAAGTCGTCGTCACACTCGGGAAAGTGCCCGGCGAACACCTGCTCGACCAGGACGTCGCAGTCACGGGCGAGGCCGGCAGCGTCGAGCGCGTCGAGCTCGGCGGCGAGCCCCGCGAGGTGCTGATTTGCCTCCATCCGGCAGCGACGCTGTACGACGCGAGCCAGCGCGAGACGTTCACGAAGACTATCGAGAAGGCGGCGACGATGGCGGGAGAGAGTAGCGGGCAGTCCCAGTTAGGCGAGTTCTAGGGCTGTCGGTCGCCGACGCCGAGCCACTTCTTCGGGTCGAAGAGGTCCCGAACGGCCTCGAAGAAGCCCTTGCCCTCGTGCTCGCCGGGGCGAAGTCGGGCGCGGATGCGCGAAGAGATGAGTTCGATGCCGAGCACGACGATGAACACCATGATGAGGCCGGCAGCGGTCTGCCGGAACTGGAAGAGGTCCTGACTGTTCCGAATCATCAGGCCGAGCCCGCCGGCGCCGACGACGCCCAGCGAGATGGCGATGCGGGTGTTGATTTCGAGGATGTACAACGTCCACGCGATGAACGACCGCGAGACCTGACTGAGCATCCCGAAGCTGACGGTCTGCGTGCTCGAGGCGCCGGTCGAGCGAATCGCCTCGATGGGACCCTCGTCGATTTCTTCGAGGTCGTCGGTGAACAGGCGACCGAGGTTCCCGATGCTGTCGGTCGCGATGGCCAGCACCGCCGTCATCTGTCCGGGCGGGCCGATGGGGATGTAGAGGAAAATCCAGACGATTGCGGGAATCGCACGGATGCCGCTGAGGGTGCCGCGGAAGATGAAGTTAAACGGGAACGGCGTGACGCGTTCACTGCCGAGCACGCCGAGAATCAGCGCGAGCGGGAACGCGAGCACGGTGCCCATGAACCCGAGCAGCAGCGTCACGAGGCTGGCTTTCACCAGCGACAGTCGCGGCGACGTGAAGCTGTCGAGGATGTGGACGCCGCCGTCACGGAAGCTCGCGGGAATCGCGCGAAGCCCGGTAATGCCCTGTTCTTTCGTGTAGACGGTGAAGTTACTGAAGTCCGGCGGGAAGAACCCGGTCGCGATGAAGTCGTACATCGCCGGGAACCGGTCGGCGACGACGTAGGCCTGAAAGCCGACGAAGCCCAGCCCCCAGTAGGTCACGCCGACGACCGCCGCCAACAGACCAACCCAGAGCACGTACTTGAGCTTCCGGAGGCGGTCGAGCGCGCGGAGCTTCTGCTGGACCTCGGAGTCGGTGCTCACGCTTCCTCACCTCCGTCGACGGAAGCCGCAGCGGAGTCCGTCTCCACGGAGTCCGTGCCGGTGGGGTCGCTGGTGAGTTCGCCGGAGACGCCCTCGCCGTAGTAGATGCGGTCCATTTCCTCCATCGTGAGGTCGTCGGCGTCGCCGTCGAAGATGACCTCGCCGTCCCGGATGCCGAGGAACCGGTCGCCGAACTCGCGGGCGATGTTCACCTGGTGGAGGCTCGTAATGGTTGTGAGGTCCTGTTCGGTCGCTGCCTTCTTCAGGTACCGCATCACGTCCCGGGCGGCCTTCGGGTCGAGGCTGGCCACCGGTTCGTCCGCGAGAACGAGCGAAGGGCCCTGACCCAGCGCGCGAGCGATGCCGACGCGCTGTTTCTGGCCGCCGCTCATCGACTCCGCGCGCTGGCCGGCTTCGTCGAGGAGGCCGACGGTCTGCAGCGACTCCAGAGCCTTGATTTTGTCCTGTTCGCTGTGCAGTCCGAGCGCGCTCCGGAACAGGCCGTTCCGGGCGAGCGCGCCCGTGAGCGCGTTGCCGAATGCCGTCTTGCTCTCGATGAGGTAGTGTTCCTGGAACACCATGCCGACGTCGCTGCGGTTACCCTGCACCTCCTCGCCGCCGACGCGAACCGTCCCGTCGGTCGGTTCGGTGAGGCCGTTGAGCACCCGAAGCATCGTGGACTTCCCGGCGCCGGACGGGCCGAGCAGGATGACGAACTCGCCCTCGGGGACAGTGAACGAGACATCGTCGAGTGCGACGGTGTCCTCCCCGTATATTTTGGTGACGTTCTCGAATTCGATAGATGGCATGTGTTGTGGGGGCCTATGTGGCCAGAAAGCCGCTTGTGGGAAAAGCTACCCGGACTTTGATGACGGTAGTTTGGTGGCGCTACTCTTCGAAGATGTCCGTGCCGACGCCGAGTTCGTCAGCGACGTCGATGACGGACTGGTAATCTTCCCGCGAGGCTTCGCGGACGTCGCTGAACCAGAGGTCGTCGTCGGTGCCGTCCTCGCCGTCCGCACCGTAGTAGATGCTGTCGGGCCCTTCGAGGAACGCCTCCTGAATCGAGGTCTTCGCCTCGTCGCTGAGCTCCGGCGAGACGACGATGGGGGCGCGCGGGAGGCCCGAGTCCTCGTGGAGGGTGGTCGCGACGTCCTGCCACTCGTCGGGCGACGGACCGGTGCTGGTGTCGCGGACGAATCCACCCATCGCGGCGGCGTCGACCTGGCCCTGTTCGAGGAGCGTGTAGGAGGTGACGTGGCCGCCGGCGAAGCGCGCGTCGAACTCGGCCTGCGAGCCGTTACCCTCGGGGAGTTCGCCGACGTCGAGGCCGCCCTCGCTGGACATGCTGTACAGCGGGTACAGCGCGCCGCTGGTCGAGAGCTGGTCGGAGAACGCGACCGTCTTTCCGGAGAGGTCCGACAGCTCCGTGATGTCGCTGTCGTTTGGCGTCGCGATGATGCTCTTGTACGTCCAGCCGCCGTAGCCGTATCGCTGGAGGATGATTTCGGCGTTTCCGGTCATCACGCCGAGCGCGGCCGCGAACGGGCCGGTCTCGGCCATGTCCAGCGTCCCCTGTCCGAGTGCCTGGATGATGGCGCTGTAGTTGCTGCCGACGGTACCCTCGACGTTCAGGTCGCTGGAGGCGTCGTAGTTCTCCCGGACGTAGCTCCCGATGTGGTCTTCGAGGGGAGCGTACTGCACTTCGAGGTCTTCCTGCGGGACCGACGGGGAGATGCCGAAGTCAATCGTCCCGTCGTCGCCGAAGGTCAGCTGGTCGGAGCTCTCCGTAGTGCTCGCGTCGCCGCCGGACGTCGTTTCCGGGGCATCCGTCGGGTGGTCGCCGCCGCCGTCGCCGCCGCCAGTACAGCCCGCGAGTCCAGTGAGCCCAGCGATACCTGTCGCACCTGCGATTTTGAGGAAGTTGCGTCGTCCCGCCATGGGAAATTCGTTTGTGAATACGAGAGACAATTGAAAAGGTTTGTCCTTCAACTATATCGAGGAATACCCATCACTATGTACTAAACGGCGGATGGAAACCCACTTGCAACTGGGGGGCGAAGCCACGAACATGAGCATCTCGTCGACCGACCAGACGACGGCCTCGGTCGTCGTCGTGGACTACGGGCTGGGGAATCTCCGGAGTGTCACACGCGGGCTCGAACGCGCGAATGCGGCCGTGACCATCTCGGACGACCCCGGCGCACTCGACGACGCCGACGGCATCGTGCTTCCGGGCGTCGGCGCGTTCGGCGACGGCATGGAGAACGCCGGTCCGTTCCGCGACGCGCTCGTCGACGCCGCCGACGAGGGTCGCCCGCTGTTCGGCATCTGCCTCGGAATGCAGATGCTGCTCACGGAGAGCGAGGAGGCCGAACGCGAGGGGCAGGGCGACGTGAAGGGATTGGACCTGATTCCGGGGCGCAACCGCCGATTCACGGGCGACGTGAAGGTCCCGCACATGGGCTGGAACGAACTCGACGTCGTCCGCGACCACCCGCTCGTCGCGGGCGTCGACGGCGAGTACGCGTACTTCGTGCACTCCTACTACGCCGAGCCGAACAGCGACGACCACGTGGTCGCCGAGACCGACTACGGCGAGGCGTTCCCCTCCATCGTCGCCAACGACGAGGGCAACGTCTTCGGCACGCAGTTCCACCCCGAGAAGTCCGGCGAGACCGGGCTCCGGATTCTCCGGAACTTCGTGGACATCTGCGCCGACCAGTAGCCCGTCAGCGGTTCTCGCGCCAGAACAGCATTTTTCTCCCGCTGTGTCGATAGCGAGCGTATGACTGCTGTCGAGTACGGCGCGACTGCCGCGGAACTCCAGTCGCTGTATCGCGAGTACGACTGGTGGGCCGACCGCGACACGGAGACCGTCCGCCGCGCCCTCGAGAACACGGACGAGACAGTCCTCCTGCGCGAGGACGGCGACCCAATTGCGGCCGCCCGCGTGCTCACGGACTACGTCTACTACGCGATGGTATACGATGTGATTGTGGCAGAATCCCACCGCAACGAGGGTGTCGGCGAGAAACAGATCGGCGCGGTGCGCGACCACCCACGACTCCAAGACGTCGCGCCGTCCCTGCTCGCCCGCGAGGGCCTCGTCCCGTTCTACGAGGCCTGCGGCTTCGAGGTGATGGACGAGAACATCGAGCACCCGAACGGCGACCCCGAACCACTCTCGTGGATGCTACACCGGCGCGACGAAGAGTGATGAAAGATGGCAGCGAGCATCCGCGACCCGAGCGAATCGGTTCACACCACGAGCGAACGAAGTGAGCGAGTGGAGGCCGACGAGCGACCGTAGGGAGTGGTTCGAAAGGCGCTTTGCGCCAGATCGGAAGAGCGTCGTG
>CAXREU010000045.1:0-7232 GCA_964229715.1 Halobacterium sp. | reverse complement strand
CTCCGACGGCTCCTCGTCGGATTCGTCCTCGGTCTCCTCTTCGAAGGCCTTCTCGAACCAGTCTTCGTCCTCCTCGTCAGCCACGATGACGCCTCCGTACCGCGGCGCACTGCGCCGTCGGCTCCATGTCCGGGTGGTCGGGACACAGCGAAAAGTAGTTTCCGCCGCCCGCGGGTTTTTCAAGCACGGCTCCCCGAGTGAGCGTATGCGCGTTGGAATCGTCGCACAGCGGGGGAACTCGCGGGCCGCGTATCTCGCCGCGGACGTCCGCGAGATGCTCGCTGGCGAGGACGTGGAAGTGTGGCTGGACACGGCGACGGCGAACGCGCTCGACGGTGACGGCCACGAGGTCGCGGAGTTCGATGCCTGCGACCTCGTGGTGAGCATCGGCGGGGACGGAACCTTTCTGTTCGCGGCGCGGGGCGCGGGGTCGACGCCGGTGCTCGGCGTGAACCTCGGGGAGGTCGGCTTCCTGAACGCGGTCGCGCCGGAGGACGCCGTCTCGGCAGTCCGCCGAGAAGTCGAGCGCTACCGGGAGACCGACGAGGTACGCCACCGCGAAGTCCCGCGGGCAGCAGCTTCGGGGGAGCGCGAGTGGTCGCTGACGCCGGCGCTCAACGAGGTCGTGATTCAGGGCGACCAGCGCGGTCACGGCCACGGCATCGACCTCGAGGTGCGCGTGGACGGGTCGCTGTTCGAGGCGACGCACGCCGACGGCGTCCTGATTGCGACGCCCACCGGGAGCACGGCGTACAACCTCAGCGAGGGCGGCCCGCTCGTGCAGCCGGGCGTCGGCGCGTTCGTCGTCAACGGCATGTGTTCGAACGAGGCGATGCCGCCGCTGCTGACGCCGGTCGGCGGCGAGGTGACGGTACGAGTCGAGGGCCCGGAGTACGCCGTCGTCTCCAGCGACGGGTCGAATCGGCAGCGCGTGAAGACGCCCGAAGTAATCACTGTCGAAGCAGCCGACGAACCCGCGCGCGTCGCGGGCCCGGACTCGGATTTCTTCCAGGCTCTGAACAAGCTGAAGTAGCCGTCTCGGCGAACGGGAGGCGGTCGCCGGAACGGAAAGCGTTAGTGAGCCACCACCCGTACCGCGGGACAATGAGCAAGCAGCTGCCGGACGTACAGGCGACGGAGCCGGAGGTTGCAGTCGGGTTGAGTCAGGTCGGGGTGACGGGCGTCGAGAAGCTCGTGAAAATCGCGCGCGAGGACAAACGCCCCATCGTGTTGACCGCGGAGTTCGAGGTGTACGTCGACCTCCCGCAGGGCCGGAAGGGCATCGACATGAGCCGGAACATGGAGGTCATCGACGAGACCCTCGAGGACGCCGTCTCCGAGCCCGTCTACCGCGTCGAGGAGATGTGCGGGGAGACCGCCGAGCGCCTGCTCGAGAAACACGAGTACACGACGACCGCGACCGTCGAGATGGAGGCGGAGCTGATGATTCAGGACGAGACGCCCGCCAGCGGGCGCCCGACGCAGGGCACCGTCGACATCGTGGCCTCGGCGACCGCCGAAGAGGGCGAGCCGACCCGCGAGGAAATCGGCGCACGCGTCGTCGGCATGACGGTGTGTCCGTGCAGCCAGCAGATGATGAGCCAGCACGCCCGCGAGCAACTCCAGGACCTCGGCGTCGGCGAGGAGAACGTCCGGGAGTTCCTCCGGGAAGTACCCCAGGCCGGGCACAGCCAGCGCGGGCACGCGACGCTCACTATCGAGACGTCCGGCGACCCTGACGTCGACCTGATGGACGTCGTGGAGGTCGCGCGGGACTCGATGAGCGCGCGCATCTACAACCTCGCGAAGCGCCCGGACGAGGACCACATGACGTACGCCGCCCACGCGAACGCGAAGTTCGTGGAGGACTGCGTGCGCTCGATGGCGGAGGGCGTCGTCGCGGAGTCCGACCACCTCGACGACGACGCGATTATCACGATGAAGCAGTCCAACGACGAGTCCATCCACCAGCACAACGCCCACGCGGAGCGGATTGCGGAGTTCGGCGCGCTCGAACAGGAAGTCGACGGGAAGCAGTCAGCCTAGCGTCGCGGCATCGGTCCACGTTTCCGCAAACACCTCGAAGACGTCCGCGGCGAACGTCGAGTCGTGGAGGTCTATCATCGCGAACGACTCGTCGGGTTCGACGGGGTTCGTCACTTCTAAGCAGACTTCGGCGTCGTCGACGATGGTGACGTTGCCTTCGACCACGGGTCCGATGCGGACCTCGTAGCCGGGGTGTTCAGCGAGCACGGCGACGTAGCGCTCGTTGACCTCGTCGGGGATGTTCGAGGAGAGGTCCTGGGAGATGAGCACGGAGACGTCGACGCCGCGTTCGAGCGCGTCTTCGAGGTGGTCGACGATGCGGCTGGTGGTGTCTGCGACGTCGAAGCTCGTGGACTCGAAGCCCGCCAGCAGCCGGACGGAGTCGTCGGCGGTGTCGATGCGTTCGAGCAGGAGATCCAGCGAGTCCGCGGGGCCGAGCGCGGCCGTCCAGAACCCCTCCTCGGGCTCGGAGGGCGTCTGCAGGTCGGCTTCGAGTTCGTCGACGACGGCCTCGTACTGGTCGGCCTTCTCGCGGAGTTCGCGCTTGCGGTCCTCCAGCAGGCGGTCGAGGGCGGTCTCGGGCTCGACGGCGACGTACTTCTTCGGGCGACTGGCGGCCTGGCTGCGCACGAGGTGCTGTGACTCGATGCTGCCGAGCACGTCGTAGACGCGGCCCATCGGCACGCCGCTCTCCTCGGACAACTCCTTGGCAGTTGCCGGCCCGGTTCGGAGGAGTGCACGGTACGCGCTGGCTTCGTACTCGGAGAGCCCGAGGTCCCGCAAGTCAGCCATGTCGTTGCCGATTCGACAGCCGCCGTGAAAAACGCTGCGCCAGTTTATGGCCCGTAGAACTCACTCAGGTGGGTCCGGCGGCCGGGCCTCGATGTACGGGAGGTCGTCGAGCAGCTCGTCGAGGTCGATTGTAGAATCGGATTGCTTGCGGGCCATCACCAATAGACACGCCGCGAGGCGCCTTGAAACCCGATTTATAGGGGTTCGGTGGACGCCGGTGGTCTCCCGAGCGCTATTGAGCGTTCGCGACGAGTTCCGCGAGCGCTTCCGGGGAGTCGACGGTCTCGCTGATGCCGTCGGCTCCGACGAGCCACGCAGTCCCCGACTCGCCGTCGGCGTCCGGGACGACGACCTTCTCGTGGTCCGCCATCCGGAGCGCGGCGCGATGGAGGTCGCTGCCGGCCTCGTCCGCAACCTCGATGACGAGCGGGTCGCCGACGACCCGGGACGCGGCGGTGCCGTACGCTGCGACCTGCGCGCCCATGCGCTCGGCGGCGCCGGCGAACGCGCCGACGGCGTCGGATGCGGTCTCGTGGTAGCGCGCGTCCCGCGTGAGATAGTGGAGGTCGACGAGTGCGTCCGCCATCACCGCGGTGTCGTCGATTGGGCGCAGCGGCTGGTCGAGCAAGCCCGCGCCCTCAAGGGGGCCGTCGCGGAACGCGCCCGTCGCGTCCTGCAGGTCGTCGATGGTGGCGTCGGCGACGGTGACGGCGGTGTCGAGGTAGTCGCCACCGAGGACTTGGGCGGCAGTTGTGAACGCTTTCACGACGCGCGCGCGGTCCGCGAGCAGGCCGGTCGGAGCGTCGGGTTCGTCGAAGTGCCGGACGGTTGCACCGTCGAGGAGTCCCTCTTGGAGGTAGTCGAGCGTGCGCTCGGCGTACCGGGTCGCGGTGTCGTCGTCGGTGTACGCCGCGAACGCGAGCAGGGCGTCGGCGGTGAGCGCGTTCACATCCGCGTACGCCGTCTCGTCGACCGGCGGTTCCGCGTGGCTCGCGCGCTCGTCGGCGGCCTGTTCGAAGTACTCGCCGGCGGCCTGACTGCCGCCGAACGCCTCGCCCGTCCACAGCGTCCCCGTCGCGTAGTCGATGGTGTGCTCGGCGGGTTCGCGGTAGTCCTCGCTGCCCGTGTGGAGGTACGCCGACGCGAACGCGCGCAGGAGGCTGGCGTTCTCCGCGAGCACCTTCTCGCGCTGCGGGTCCGACCAGTCGCGGCCGTGCGCGAACCGGAAGAACCCGCCGTCCACGTCGTCCGCGAGGTTGCGGCGGACCGCATCGAGCGTGCGCAACGCCTGGTCGCGCTCGCGCTTGAGCGCGAACTCGACGGTCGCCGGCAGCGGGAACTTCTCGTCGGTCCCCCAGCCACCGTGCTCGGAGTCGAACTGCTCGCCGAGCTGGCCCGCGAGCAGTCGCTCGATGTCGCCGTTCACGGGGCCGACCGGCGGCTCGCCGCCGCGGAGCGCGCGCGGCACGCTCCCCGCGTCCTCGCCCTGCTCGTCCCAGGTCTCGCGGACGCGCTGGAGCACCTGCCGGAACCCCTCGGGTTCGAGGAACGTCGCGCCCGCGAGGTGGTTGCCTTCGGGCGTCACGAACACCGTCGACGGGAACCCGCCCATGTTGTAGCGCTCCCGCACCCGCGGGTGGCGGTCGGCGTCCACGCGCACGGGCACGAAGTCGTCGTTGACGTTCGCGGCGATGCGTGGCTCGGCGTACGTTCGTTCGTCCATCTGCCGGCACCAGTCGCTCCACGACGTCACCAACGACACCAAGAGTGGTACGTCGCGCTCGGCGGCCTCCGCGAAAGCCTCCTCGCCCCACTCGCGCCACTCCACGCGCGTCGCGTCGGCGGACTCGTCCATACGTTCGCTGCGCGGCGAACCCGGGAAACCGTTTCGACACGGGCGAACGCCTCCCCGTGCAACAGAAAGGCTATGAATCGCGGACGGCTACCCCGGCGTATGCCCCGACTCCGGTGGCTGTTCCTCGCGCTGCTCGTGGTGCCGCTGGCGGACGCCCTCTTCTTGGTGTTCGTCGCGGGCCAGGTCGGCTGGCAGGTGACGGTCGCGCTCGTGGTCCTTACCGCCCTGCTCGGCACGCGGGCCGTACGCGCGGAAGCCCGCCACACCCTCCGACGCATCCAGCGCTCGCTCGCGCAAGGGAAGACGCCGACCGACGAACTCGTCGACGGCGGCCTGCTCATCGCCGCCGGCGCGTTCCTGCTCACGCCCGGCCTGCTGACGGACGCGCTGGGCTTCCTACTCGTCTTCCCGCTCACGCGCTACCCGTTCCGCTACGCCGTCAAGGAGTGGGTCATCGAGCCCAAGCTCGACCAGCAGACGGGCGGGTTCGCCACCGGCAACGTCTACACGTTCGGCTTCCCCAGCGACGACGACAGCAGCACTGGGCCGTTCGCCGGCGCGGGCGGCGACGGTGGTTCCGGCGGCAGCGGGCCGTTCGGCCCGGGTGCAGCCGGCGGCAGCGACGACGATACCATCGACCTCGACGAGGATTCCTACGACGTGGAATTCGAGGACGGCGACGACACCGATACCCGGTAACGCACGACGGCGCGCTGTAGAAAGGAAACCCTTAATTGTACCAGCGGCAAACGTCGGGATGCGTTGGGCCAGTAGCTCAATGAGGTAGAGCGCCACTCTGATAAGGTGGAAGCTTCCGGTTCAAATCCGGACTGGCCCACTCCGATTCCTCCCACTTACCAACAGCGTCGCAGTGCATTCGTCGCTCGGAAGTGGCCGCTTGGCCTCCAATTCTCCCGAACCGTTTTGCGCTCTCGCCGTCACTGCCTATCCATGACTGACGACGTAACCGAGCTCGTGGACGACCTCCACGAGCGGGCGGCGGCGTTGAGCGGGGACGACGCGGCGCTCGGCGAACTGTTCACGCCGGGATTCATGCAGCGGCACACGGACGCGGCGACGTTCCGGCGGTTCCTCGACGACAGCGACTGGGAGGTGGCGACGCGGTCGGACTTCGCGGCTATCGACGAGGCGGCGTTCGACGAGTACGTCGCGGCGCGCACGTCGTTTCCGGACTGGGAGGCGATGCTCGGGCAGGCCAGCGAGGAGTGGATGGCGCGCCAACTCGTCGACTGAGAGGGTTTTGCACGCGCTGCGACTGCGCGCCGCTTTGAGTAGGGATGGGTGGGTACGTGAACGTGGGCATCGAGACCCAACCCGGTGCCCGTTGGTCCCCTCCCCCGCTGGTCGTCGAGGCCGACTGCCCCCGAACGCCCCACTCGGCCCCGGCCTCGACGTCGCGGGCTACAGTAGTCCCCGCTGGCGCGCCGCCACCCCGTCGCGGCCAGTACTTTTCTGCATCGAACGACGAGCACGGCGACGGCACCGCGAGCGCGAGGAACGTGGCGAGGGCGGAACCGGGGCTTTGACGCGTGCGGAGCGCGAACGCCCGGGTATGGATTCACGCGTGGCGCTCGGACTCGTCATCGCTGCCGGGGTCGTGCTCCCCGGGGTCGCGAACTACTTCCTGCACCAGGCCGGCTTCTCGACGGTTGGCGCGGCGGTGTGGGCCCTCGGCTACGCGTCGATGGTGCTGGTCGTGTGGTACGGGTGGATTCGGCCCCTGGACCTCACCGGACCGGACGGCGGAACGGAACCTTAAAGGGGATTTCGCGGCGAAATCCAGCCAGCAATGGCGTTCACACCGCTGCCCCTCGTCGACGACTTCCTCGTGAGCTACCACGTCGGGCACGCGCTCCTCGCTCTGTTCGCGTTGTCCATCGTCGGCAGTATCCCGCTCGGCTCCCGGAAAGTCGTGGCTCTGAACGCGTCGCTGTTCGGCGTCGTCTTCTTCGTGACGCCGGCGTCACAACTCGGCGGCGACCCGTTCACGTACCGAATTCTCGGCGTCGCGCTGCTCGTCATCGCACCGGTTCTGTACACGACTGCGCGCGAGTAGCGAGCAATCCAGAGCGCGTCGGCGTCGGACGCCACTCGAATTCTCTCTTCGACTTCTCCGGGAACAGTAACTACTCGCAACAGAACGGTCGTTACTCGCCGACCAGGTCGTCGTAGCGCGCGCCCGTCTGCTTCAGGGTCTCTTCGGAGTAGAGGCGCTCGTGGTCGAACGGCAGGTACTCGTCGGCGAGCTCGTCGATTTTCTCGTCGACGGCGTCGCTCTCGCGGCCATGAATCATCGTGAAGAGGTTATACGGCCAGTCCTGGTCGGGGCGGCGCGGGCGGTGATAGCAGAGCGTCACGTAGGGGAGTTCGCCGACGCTGACGCCGCGTTCGTCGAGTTCGTCGTCGGGGACGTCCCAGACGACCATGCAGTTGGCGTCGAAGCCGGTGACGACGTGGTTGACGACGCAGCCGACGCGCTTGATGCAGCCGTCCGCGAGCAGGCGTTCAGTGGCGTCGA
>CAXREU010000044.1:0-11618 GCA_964229715.1 Halobacterium sp. | reverse complement strand
GTCGTCGTCACCGACAGCGACCCCTCCTTTAACTGCTGTTCGACCGCGGTGCGGCGGTCCTTCGAGAGGCTGCCGTGGTGGCACGCGGATTCATCCTCGCTCACGACGCCGCGCTCGCGAAGGTTCTCAAGGACGCGCTCGGCGCCCGACCGCGTGTTCGTGAACACGAGCGTGCTGTCGTTGGCGTCGATTAGGTCCCCGAGTTCCGCGTAGAACGCGTCGTTGATGGCACCCTTCGAGGCGTTCACCAGGTCAGGCGTCGGGCACGACAACTGGAGGTCGTAGTCGCGGGCGAACCGCGCGTCCACGATTTCGCACTCGCGAGCGTCCCCGCTGCCTCGCGGGTCCTGCCCGCTCGGTTCGTCCGCGCTGTCGAACCCGACGAGGTAGCGTGCGATGTCCGACAGCGGCTCGACGGTCGCCGAACAGCCGATGCGCGTGAAGTCGCCCGCGAGCCGCTGGAGCCGTTCGAGGCTCACTGAGAGGTGGGTGCCGCGCTTGGAGTCCGCGAGGCTGTGAATCTCGTCGACGACGACGTACTCGACGTTCCGCAGTTTCTCCCGGAACTTCGGCGAGTTCAGCAGAATCGCGAGCGTCTCCGGCGTCGTGTTCAGAATGTGCGGCGTCTCTTCGAGCATCTGCTGGCGCTCGTAGTCGGACGTGTCGCCGTGTCTAATCGCCTGCCGCACGTCCGTCTCGACGCCGCGCTCGGCGAGCCGCTCACTGATGCCGTCGAGCGGCTCTGCGAGGTTGCGCTCGATGTCGTTTGCGAGCGACTTCAGCGGCGACACGTACAAGCAGTAGACCGCGTTGTCCAGCCCCTCTGCCTGCTCACGCTCAAACAGCTCGTTTAGGATGGCCGTAAACGACGCCAGCGTCTTCCCGGAGCCCGTCGGCGCCGCGACGAGCGCGTTCTCGTCGGCGTGAATCAGCGGAATCGCCTCGCGCTGCGGCGGCGTCAAGCAGCCACCGTCCTGCTCGGGACGCCCGAACCGGTCGACCCACCACTCGCTGACGGCGGGGTCGAGCGCGTCCAGAACCCCGCGGTCCGTGGACTGGTGGTCCGCGTCCGCCGACCGCGTCGTCGTCTCCGACTCGGGACCCATCGTTCGCGTGTGCTTGGCTCCCGTACGGCAAGTGTCTGACGCCGTTCGTGGCTAAATTGTTTTGGTGCTTCCGCGGTCGTCGTTGCTAACGACACCTCGAAAGCCCCGGCGTGCTCGCGGTCGCTCGCGGACATATCTGCTCGCTACGCTCGCAGATAGGGGCCCGCGAGGCGACTAAATACACGCGAGCCCGCCGCCCCTTTCAGTCCGCCCGTAGCCGGTCGGTCAGCCGGTAGCCGGGTGGATTGAAAGGGGCGAGGCTGTAGACGAAGGCGCGCGAAGTAAGCACGCGACCGCTAGGGAGCGCGCGCAGCGAGCGCACCGAGTCTACAGCCTCGGGGCTTTCGAGGTGACATCGTCGACGTTCAGGAGAAAAACTGCTACAGCAATTACTCACGGACACGCACCCCGAACCGTTAACCGCCTTCCGTTCGCGGCTCTCAGTATGGAACTGACGTTCCTCGGGACGGGGAGCGCGATGCCGACGGGCGACCGGATGCAGACCGGACTCCTTCTGGAAAAACCTGACAGCCGACTGCTCGTGGACTGCGGGAGCGGGGTGCTGCACACGCTCGCACGCACTGACGTGGGGTACGAGGGCGTGGACACCGTCCTGTTGACTCACCACCATCTCGACCACGTCAGTGACCTCCTACCGTTGTTGAAGGCGCGCTGGCTCGCGGGCGAGGAACATCTCACCGTCGTCGGACCGACCGGAACGAGAGGGCTCGTAACGGACTTGCTGGACGTCCACAAGTACTTGCAGGACCGCGTGGACCTCACGCTGCGCGAGGTCGACGCGGGGGGCTTCGAGGTGACGGGGTTCGACGTGGACGCCATCGAGACGCGCCACTCGATGCCGGGGCTGGCGTACAAGTTCGACGACGACCTCGTGTTCAGCGCGGACACCGAGGCGTTCGCGGGAATGGGGGAGTTCGCTGACGGCTGCGAGGTGCTCGTTCACGACTGCTCGTTCCCCGACGAGGTCGATGTCTCCAATCACCCGACGCCGACGCAACTCGGCGAGTCACTGGCAGGCGTGGACGTCGACGAACTGTACCTCACGCACCTCTACCCACACACGGAAGGAAAACATCGCGAGATGCAGGCGTCGATAGAGGAGCACTTCGACGGCCACGTGGCGTTCGCGCGGGACGGCCTCGTCGTCGAAACCGAGTAGTTCAGGCGTCGCTGTCCTTGTTGACTCGGGATTGGAGGTCCTGTTGTTCCTCCCGGGTGCCGAGCGTCACGAGCACGTCGCCGGCTTTGATAACTTCCTCGGGGCTGGGGTTCGCGATGGTGTCGCTGCCGCGCTGGATGGCCAAAAGCGTCGCGCCCGTCTCCGCCCGAATCGCCGAGTTGCCGACCGAACTGCCCGCGAGCGGCGAATCCTCGGGGACGTCGTACCACTCGATGCGGGCGTCGCCGACGGGGACGTCCGCGGTTTCGGATTCGGCGGGCTGGAAGTACGCGCCGCCGAGGATGGCGCCGAACTGGCGGGCTTCCTCGCCGGTGAGCTCTGCGACGCGCTCGGCGTCGCCGTCTCCCTCCGGCTGGCGGTACAGCGTCCGCGTGCCGTCGTGCCCGATGACGACCGACAGCCGGCCGCCTGCGGCGAGGTCGAGTTCGAACTTTCGGCCGACGTTGGGGAGGTCAGTCTCGCGGACAGGCATCACGTTGGAATTCGACGGGCGCCCGCAAAAGCCCACCGCCACTACTGATACCACCACTGCCGACGCTCACCGTCGCTCAGTGCGTGTCGGCCCACGGCAGCACCGCCCATAACTGGTCGCTGTACCGCATCGCGAGCGTGCCGAGGATGCTCGTCGCGAGCACGTAGCCGACGGTGAACGCGGGGACGCGCTCCGTGAGCACGGGCGTGGTGCCGACGCTGGCGGCGAGCGCGGCGATGACGAGCGCGAACTCCCCGCGGGGCGCGAGCGCGGACCCGACGCGGAACGCGCGCCGCGGTTCGAGGTCGAACTGACGGCCGGCGTAGTAGCCGGAGAGGTACTGGCCGGGAATCGTGATGGCGACCGCGACGGCGACCGCCCACGCCTCCTGCGTGATGAGCGCGGGGTTCGTGGAGAGCCCGACTGCGGCGAAGAACAGCGCCGCAAACAGGTCCCGGGACGGCGAGAGCAATCCTTCAACGCGGTCGGTGAGCGTCGTCCGGCCGACCGCAGTGCCGACGAGGAATGCGGCGACGGCGGCGCTCACGCCCGAGCGTGCACCGAGGCCGGCGACGGTCGCGGCGACGCCGAGTGCGAGCAACACGAACAGTTCGCCGGATTCGACGTCCAGGAGGCGCTCGACGACGTTCGTCCCGCGGAGCGCAATGACCGCGCCAGCCGCGACGAGCGCGACCACGATGGCGACGTCAGTCGCGAGCGCGCCGATATCGGTGGCGCCGAGCAGGACCGCCGACAGCACCGCGAGGTAGCCCGCGGTGGCCACGTCCTCGACGACTACGACCGCGAGAATCGCCTCGCTCTCGGGGTTGGCAATCCAGTCCAGTTCTAGCAGGAGTTTCGCGACGATGACCGTCGAAGAGTTGAACAGCACACCCGCGAGCACGAGCGACGCCACCCAGTCGAAGCCCAGCAGGAGGCCGACCGCGAAGCCCAGTGGGAGACTCACGCCGACGTCGATGGCGCCGCCGGCGAGCACCTGGTCGCTCTTCTCGAAGAGCGCGTCCAGGCTCAGTTCGAGGCCGACGAAGAACAACAGCAGGACGACGCCGAGGTCCGCGAACAGCGCGACGGTCCCCGGGTCGGCGACGAGCGTCGGCTGGAAGCCCCACAGCGTGGGCGCGTGCGGCCCGACAAGCATGCCGACGACGAGGTACGCGGGGATGACCGACTGGCCGACCCGGCGCGCGAGCAACCCCGCGGCCGCCAGCGCGACCAGCACCAGCCCAACGTCAAGCAGTGTCAGTCCTGCCACGCCGCCATCTCACAGCGCCACCGAGAAAGCCGTTGTCCTCACTCCATCCGGTACCGGAGGACGGCGGCGACGCCGCCGAGGTTCCGGAGCTGTTCGCCGGGCGCGAACTCGTGGCTGAACACGGTGACGTCGCCGCCCTGCTGTTCGACCTGCGTGACGAGGTCGTTGACGTCGACGTCCCAGTCGCCCTCACCCGCTCGCTCCTTGCGCAGGCGCTCGTCCAGAATCAGCAGCGTCTCGACCGCACCGAAGTCGACGGCCTTCTGGACTTCCTCGATGCCGTACGCGGCCTTCCCGTCGGTCGCTATCTGGTCGGTGAGCTCGTCGATGAGCTCGGACTCCTCGGCGATGCGCGTCTCCTCTTGGACGTCCTCGACGGCACCGCGCTTGAGGACTTCGTGGACGCCGCGGCCGCCCACCGCGCTCGTGTCCACGGTCGTAATCTTGTCCGCGAGGCTCCGGTACTCCTCTTGGATGTAGTCGAGGGCGTCCTGCTTCGTGAACCCGGGGCCGGCGAGGATGATGGCGTCCGCGTCGAGGTGCGAGAGCGCGCTCGCGACGTCCTCGAACAACTCCTCGCGCGAGCGGGCGTACTCGCCTTTCCCCGTCGTGCCCGTGAACGAGCCGTACTCGTCGACGCCGTACTGCTGGACGACGTGGATGTAGGCTTCGCCCTCCTCGACGGTTGCGATTGCCACGTCGGGCTGGTCGGTCGCCTCGACGGCCTCGTTCAGGCGTTCGAGCTGGTCGGGTTTCCAGATTTTCTCGACCTCGATTTCCTCGCGCTCCTCGACGTTCAGCGTGTGGTGGAGGCCGAGTTGGTCCTCACCTGAGCAGTCCGCGATGGTCCCCGACACCCGGAGGCGGTTCGAGAACTTGTGGAACTCCACATCCTCAACGTCGATGGTGACGTGCATGTGCTCGCGCTCGCCGCCCGTGTCACGCATCTGGTCGTCCTTGCGCTGGATGCGGCGGTGGGTGTCCCCCGCGACGAGGTCCCCGGGCTCCAGAATGTACGCGAGGTGCCAGAGGTCGTCGAGAGACTCGGGGACGAGCGTGATGCGCTCCCCGCCGCCCTCGACCTGCCGGCGCTCCTTCAGTTGCATACCCGAACCGAGGCGCGGGACGCCCAAGTGTCCTGCTACTCTCGCGCCTGTGGTTCGGTTTTCGAGGGGCGTCTCCTGCCGATAGTATTGAGAACGTCCAGAAAGCCCCGAGGCTGTAGACTCGGGAGGCTCGTTGCGCTCCTCGGCCTTCAGCCTGCGGTGCTTACGTCGCCTGCCTTCGTCTACAGCCTCGCCCCTTTCAATCCGCCCAATTACCGGCTGACCGACCGGCTACGGGCGGACTGAAAGGGGCGGCGGGCTCGCGTTCACTTGTTCGCTCGCTCGCTTCGCGCCTCACTTCGTTCGGTGCTTGCGTCGCGAGCGGACGCGAGCCCGTCGGGGCTTTCTGGGCGTTCCTACTGCCCCACGTAGAGAAAGAGCAATCCCCAAAAACAACGGCTCCTAGTCCCGGATGCGGCTCCCACCGGGCGGCATGTACTTCTGAATTTCGTCCGGGCTGGCGACCTTCCGGACGAACGACTCGTCCGCGAAGCGCTCGCGGAACTCCCGGTAGATGCGCTTGGCGGCGTCGCCCTGCGCGTACCGGCCCGGTTCGAGTTCCACCGCCGTCTCCACGTCGTCGACGATGGCGTCGATTGGGCCGCCGAGCACGCGCGTGTGCGGCTCGCAACTGATGCCGACCGCCCACTCCGCAGGCAGGTCTCGGAAGTACGTGCGGTCGCCGCGAATCGCGAACCCGCCCTTCTCCAGATACTCGCCGCTCTCGGGCGTCTTCGACACCTGGTCGGGCGACACCATGTAAGCGTCACCCGAGCCGCGGCCGTCCTTCCAGACCGAGGAACAACACACCGCGAACTGGGCGGCCTGGCGCTTGCTCGATTCGGGCACCTCGATGTCCTTGGAGGGCTCGCTGGGCGCGGACGTCTTCAGCACCGTGACGGGGCCGCCGTGGGCCGCGGAGTGGAAGAACCGGTCGTAGCGGTCCATGTACTTCTTCACGAGCTCCTCGTTCTGGTCGGCGTCGCGGCCGCCGATGACGAGGAAGCCATCGGAGGTGCGGAACCAGCGGAACCGCTCGTACCACTGCTCTTGCTTGCGAATCGGAATCGACGACCGGGAGAGCCAGTCGATTTCCTGCGCTTGGGCTTCCTCCTCGGGTTCCTCGGGTTCGGCCTCCCACTCCTCGCGGCGCTGCTTGGCGGCTTCGAGGTCCTCGCGCGTGTTCTCGATGGCCGCGCGTGCGCCCTCCTTCTTCTCCTCGATGCGCTTGGCTTCCTTGTAGTGCTCGTCGGCGTTCTTCTCGACGCCCCACGCGGGGTCCACCTCGATGGTGTGGTCGTCCAACCGGACGCGAACGGTGCCCTCGGACTCGTTGATGCCCGCGAACGCGTCCGCACCGGGCACGTCACCCGCGGCCTCCTCGAACGTCTGTGCGATTTCCTGCCAGCCGTGGCCCGCGTCGCGGGCGTCCTGCACCGTCGAGAGGATGTCGTCGACGAGGTCGTAGTTCGCGTACAGCAGTTCGGCCTTCTCGCGCTCGGCCTCGGCCTGCCGTTCGAAGTCCTCGATGGCCTGCTCCTGTTGTTTGATGATGTGCTTTTGCTTCTGAATCTCCTGCTCGAAGTCCGGCTTCGACACCGCCTCCCCGCTCTCCTCTTCCTCGGTGGTGTCGAGGTTCGTGAAGTAGTCGTCGAGGGCGTCGTTGAACCGGTCGAACGCATCGGAGGGCAGGTCGGCGCGCTCTTCGAGCGCCAGCGGCGTCACGTCGACGCGCTGCCCGCGCGCCGCTTTCCCGTCCTCGTCCTCGTCCTCGCCGTCGCCGGGTTCGAAGTAGACTCGGGGGTCGAGGTCGCCGGCGCGAATCGCGTCCAGCAGGCGCTCGCTGGCCTCGTAGAGCGCGCGGAACTCCTCCTCGCCGGCGTCGTCGATGTCCTTGGTCTTCTCGACGCCCGCCCGCGTACAGAGTTCCTCACCGTACAGGCCGCCGAAGTTCAACTGGGTGGCGAGCGTTCGCACGAGGTCAGTGTCGGACTCGCGCATTTTCGCCGCGAACCCCTCGTAGTCGAGTTCAAGCGGGTTGACACGCGCGCTCGGGAACCCGTACTGGGAGCCTGGCGCGACCGTCCGCGACTGCAGGCGGACGGTGTCCAGGGAGTCTACAACCTCACCGTTCTGGTCGACGACCGCGATGTTTCCGTCGCCGAACAGCTCCGCGACGATGGTCGTGTCCTGGTCCTCGCGGCGGAACTCGAACTCCAGAATCCGGTCGAAGCCGTGCTGGCGCACCTCGTGAAAGTCCGCCCCCGACAGCCGGTTCCGTAGCATCTTCGCGAAGTTCGGTGGACGGCCCGGAGCCGCCGGCACGTGTTCGGGCGCCGCGACGTGTGCGCGCTTGGTGTGCCCGACTTCGATGAGGAGTTCCACGCGGCCGCGGTCGAAGTCTCGCATCTTCAGCCGCAAGAGGTCGTCGCCGTAGAGGTAGGCCTTGTCGACTTTCGCCCCCTTGTAGCCGTTGAGCTCCGCAGTGAGGGCGACGAGGTCGACGCTCGTCATCTCCCGCTTCTGGTCCATATACTACTACTTGACGGGGGGAATCCCTCTGCCTTACGGTACGGGTCCCGACTAAAGGGAGCGCACGGTCGGCTGTGTGGTGACGTCAGGAACCGCGAACGGATGGTGCGGCTCTGCCGCGCCACCAGATGCGAACGTCGGGTGGGGAACACGGTGAACCGCGCGTCCGAGTACAGTCAGTCCCAGCTAATACAAAACTATAAGTTTGTTCCCGCAAACTCTAGGATTAGACCCATCTAATAATGCTCTCTGAACTTCTGGACATCTTCCTCGTATCGGCCCGCGACGCCTACGTGCAGGTGAGCGCGTTCGTCGCAATCACGGTCGTCGCGTTCGGGCTCCTCCAATACCGGACTCGCGGCGCGCTCGTCGAACGTCTCGAAGCGAACGAACGACTCCAGCCGCTCGTCGGCGCCCTACTCGGGCTCACGCCCGGGTGTGGAGGCGCCATCGTCGTCATGCCGCTGTACCTGCGCGGCAGCGTCTCGTTCGGAACGGTCGTCGCCACGCTCGCCGCGACCGCCGGCGACTCCGCGTTCGTGATTCTCGCCCTCGCACCCGAAGCTGCGCTGTACGCCTACGGGCTCGCATTCATCGCCGCCGTCCTCACCGGCTACTCCATCGACGCGTGGGGAATGGGCGTCGCGCGCGTCGACCGAGCAGTCGCCCGCATCGACGCTGCGACCACCGACGGCGGTACCGAAACAGTCGACGGTGTCGACGTGAACCCCGGTCAGAACCACTCGGTTCTCACCCCGTTGACGCACGTCCTCCACGTCGTGTGGTGGGCGCTCGCGCTCGCCGCACTCGCGCTCGGCGTCACCTACCTCCTCGACGGCGCGCCCGAGGTCGCGTTCACGTTCGGCGTCGGCTTCGACGGCCTGTTCACGGTCGTCGGACTCGATGGCACCGCCGTGTCGGTCTACCTCTACGCCGTTGGCCGGCGGTACGTCAGCAGCTCCCCGCCAGGCCGCGGCGGCACCGCGACCTCGCGATACGCCGCGTTCCGGCACGCCGCCTTCGAGACGAGCTTCGTCACCGTCTGGGTGGTCGCCGGCTACCTCGCTTACGAGTACGGCGTCGTCGCCACCGGGTTCGATGTCCAGGCTGCTGCGGCCGCCGCCGGCCTGTTCGCGCCCGTCGGCGGCGCACTCGTCGGCCTCATCCCCGGTTGCGGCCCGCAAATCGTACTCGCGACCGCGTACGCCGAAGGCGCGATTCCGTTCTCCGCGCTCACCGCCAACGCCGTCAGTCAGGACGGGGACGCACTCTTCCCGCTCATCGCGGTGGACAGGACCGCCGCAGTCGTCGCATCCATTTACACGACGCTGCCGGCGCTCGTCGTCGGCGTCGGTCTCCACCTCGCGTACGGCCCGATGTTCGGGTTCGGGGTGGTGTAGTTAGGCGAGGCTCACGTCGAGGTACAGCATCACGACGACACCCAACATCAGGCCCATCGTAGCAATGCGCTCGTTCCCGTGAGAGTGCGTCTCCGGGACGATTTCGTCGCTGATGACGAACAACATGCCGCCGGCGGCGAAGCCCATCGCGTACGGGAGCATCGCGCCCGACACCGTCACCGCCCACGCACCCAGCAGAACCATCGGAATCTCGACTAACCCGGCTCGAATTCCGGTGAGTGCGGCGTACGACTGACGGTCGAAGCCGGCGTTTACCGCCGCGACGGAGACGGCCAGTCCCTCAGGGATGTTCTGCAGCCCGATGGCGAGCATCAGCGAAAGTCCTTCGGCGACGTTCCCGCTCCCGAACCCGACGCCGACCGCCAGACCCTCCGGCATGTTGTGAATGGTGATGGCGACGATAAACAGCAACAACGGCGCCAGGTCGGCCTGCGACACCGTCTGGTCGCTGCGCTCCCGACCCGTGATGAGTACGTGCACGTGGGGCACCCAGCGGTCCGCACGGTCCAACAGCGCCACACCCAGGGCGATACCCACGATAACCTCGATGAGCCCGTTCTGGCCGCCGAACTCGAGGCCCGGCAGGATGAGGCTCGTGAAACTCGCTGCGAGCATCACGCCGGCGGCGAACCCGAGTGCCCCGTCCAGCGAGCGCTGGGAGGGGTTCCGCCAGACGACCACGAGCAGCGCTCCGAAGAGGTTCATCCCCGCAATGACGACCCCTGCGACGAGCGCCTGCATGACGGGGTCGCTGCCCGCGGTTCGAAGGAACCACGACTCTAACATACACGGGTCGTCGCAGCCCGGCGGTTTAAACCCGCGCCGTCGCGGCGAACCGCCGCGACCGGAACCGATACACCCGCCGAGCGAGTAGCGACGCGCAATGACCGAGTCGCTGTCCGTGCTCCTCACCAACGACGACGGCATCGACGCCCCCGGCATCCGCGCGCTCCGTGACCGCCTCGCCGACGACCACGACGTCACCGTCGTCGCGCCCGCCGCCGAACAGTCCGGCACCGGCCAGACCCGGACGTTTGAGACGCTCGACTACGAGGAACGCGAGGCCGGCTACGCCGTCCACGGTACGCCCGCCGACTGCGTCGCCGTCGCCATCGCTGCACTCGACTTTACCCCGGACGTCGTCGTCTCCGGCTGCAACGACGGCCCGAACCTCGGCGCGCACATCCTCGCACGCTCGGGCACCGTCGGCGCCGCCATGGAAGCCTCCTTCCTCGGCTTCCCCGCCGTCGCCGTCTCCATGTACGACTGGGAGTTCGACCCCGCCGGCGGCTGGGAACCTACCTACGACCAGTTCCACACTTCCACCGATGCCGTCGCCGATATTCTCCCCGAGTTCGTCGCCGGTGACCTCCTCCCTACTGCTGACTACCTCTCCGTCAACGCCCCCGCCACCGAATACGCCGACGACCCCGTCAAGCGCGTCACCCGCCCCACCGAAGAGTACGAACTCCAAGCCGAATTCACGGAAACGGGCATCAACGTCGAAGACCGCTTCTGGCACCAGTTCCTCGACCGCGACGTCCCCGACCCCGCCGGCACCGACCGCCACGCCTGCGTCGACAACGAGATTAGCGTCACCCCACTCACTGTCCCCCACTCCGTCGCCAACGGCGCCACACCCGGAGGACTGCTTTAAAAACGGCTCAAGGGAACGGATGGAACGGCTGGTCCAGCCGTGCCTGAAAACCCAACTCTCGCGGGATTTCACGCGCTCGCTCGCCGAAGTACGATTCGTCGACGAACAGCGGCTGGGCTTCCGGCACTAACACCCGCACAGCCTCGAAGCCCTGAGACTGGAGGTCACGAGTCGTGAGGCGGGCAGCGTAGGCGTCGAGGTCGGCGTCCGCGAGCGCGTCGAGGACGGCATCGAGTTCGTCGGCTCCGTCCGGCGGGTCGTCGGGGCCGACGTCGCCGGCGGCGATGGTGGTATCGGGGTCGACAAAGCTGCGGACGTCGCGGGGGAAGTCGGCGTACTTGCCGATGGCGCCGTCCTCTGTGGCGGCCTGTTCGGGGCCCATGGCGCGCAGTTCCATCCAGTTCTGGAGGGCTTCGCAGAGCGCGTCGCGGGCGGCGGCGTCCGCGTCGAGGTCGGCAGCGGACCCGAGCGCGAACCGCGGCCACTCGTCGCGATGGACGGCAACCGCGACGACGGGGACGTCGACGTCCTGCGTGCAGAGCAGCGCCGTGACGTCGAGGTTCTCGGCGCTCGCACGGCGTTCGAGCTCGTCGAACTCGGGGTCCTCAACCTGGAGGCCGAGCGGGTCGAACGTGGAGTACCACGACAGCATCGTGGCGTCCCGCTCGAGGGTTTCGTAGAGGCCCGACAGCACCGCGCCGACGCCGGAGTTGCCGAGACCGAGGCCGGTCGTAATCGTCCCCGGGCGTTCCTCGGGCGGCGGGAAGACGACGCGGTCCGCGGGGAGCAGCGCCGCGGCGCCCGAGTCGAGATGTTCGCCACGCACCCACTCGAGTTCGTCCGTCTCGTC
>CAXREU010000043.1:0-4376 GCA_964229715.1 Halobacterium sp. | reverse complement strand
CCCCTGCGCGGGCGGCTGCGCCCACCGCCGCATACCGTGGCGGCCAAGCCGCCACGCGAGCCTCGCCCCTTTCAGTCCACCCCGTGACCGTCGGTTGGTCAGTTCGCTACTATCGCGCGGTTACTCGGTCAGGCGACGGGGAGATGAGAAGTCGGAGAGGGGATTATCGCGTTCGCTCGCCCGTACCACCAGTGATGGCTGAGGCGACGGCGCCGTGGAGCACGACGTCGTCGCCGAGCGAGGTGAGGCGGACCTCGGGGACGTTGTTGAACACGCCGTCGTCGAGGTAGTCGCGGATGGGGTCGAGCACTTGGTCGGGGTTGTTGAGCGCGACCGCGCCGCCGACGTAGACGACCAGCGGGGCGTACGACTGCACGAGGTTCGTGATGCCCATCGCGTTCCAGAAGCCGACCTGGTCGACGACGTGGCGGGCGAACTCGTCGCTGCCCGCGTGCTCGAAGACGTGTTTCGCGGAGAAGTCGACGTCGTCCAGCGGAAGTGCGGTTTCGACGCCGCCGTCCTCCTCGGCGAGCATGCGGGCGTACTCGGGGATGTTGTTCCCCGAACAGTACGCCTCCCAGTGGCCGTCGCGCCCGCAGCCGCACGTCCGCCGGCCCTGCGGGTCGACGAGCATGTGGCCGAGTTCGCCGGCGTTGCCGTCCCAGCCTTCGAGGACGTTGCCGTCGACGGCGATGCCCGCGCCGATGCCCGAGGAGATGGTGACGTACGCCATGTCGTCGGGGTTGCTGTCGGCGTGGAAGCGCTCGCCGATGACGCCCGCGACCGTGTCGTTGTGGAGGTAGACGCGCTCGGAGTCGATGAGGTTCGAAATCGGACCGACGAGCGGGACCGTCCCGACCGAGTCCGGGAGGTTCGCGGGGCCGTCGATGGTTCCTTCCGCGAGGTCCAGCGGGCCGATGCTGCCGATGCCAGCGGCGCGCACCGATGCGGGGTCGACGGCGGCGTCCTCACAGGCTGCGCGCACGGCGTCGAGGACGGCTTCCGTGACGTGAATCCCCGTCGGCCCGCGGGGCGTCGGTCGCTTGTCAGTGGCGACGACGGTCGCGTCGTCGTTCGCGACGGCGGCGCGCAGGTTCGTCGCGCCGAGGTCAACGCCGACGTAGTACGGCATCTACCTCGATTAGGGCCGGCATCGCACTTAACTGCACAGTTTTCACTCGTACCCGCGTTAGTTCGTCGCGCCGGGCGCGGGCCGCGTCGCCGTCCAAACGGTCGCCGGTCCGCGAATCCGACAGACCGGCGCGGCCTCCTCGACGGCACCCACGCGCTCGACAGCGACCTCGGCGTCCGCGTCGAACGCGACGACGTTCGCGGCTGCGACGACGCGCTCCTCGCCCTCGGGAACGTTCACACACTCCACGCGCCCGCGGCCCGCCAGATACGCCGTCCCGTCGCCGGAGACGGTCGTGAGGAAGAGGCCGCTGCCGCGAGCGGGTGCGTCTCCGATGCGGTCGGCGCCTACGTGGGCGTCGTTGGTCGCGACGACGAACGCTTCGCGGGTCGCTGCGACGCCATCCCCGTCGAGGTCGACGGCGATGACGCTGCCGTGGTGCGGCGGCGCGAACCGCACCGTCGTCGCCGTGGCTGCGGTCACGCGAACGGGCGTGCGTTTGCGCTCCCGGGCGTTCGCCACTGACCGGAGCACGCCCTCGCGAGCGCGCTCGACGCGGAGTTTCCCGACGTAGTCCACGAGCGCGCCCGACGCCGCGAGCAGGGACTCCCCGGCGTCCAACTCCACGACGAGCAGCCCGCCTGTGCCGTCCTCGACAGTCGCATCCATCTCAGTGGTCGCTGCGCACGAACGTTACTGGACACGGTGCCGACAGTAGCACGGTCTGAGCGGTGCTGCCGAAAACGGCCTTCCCAGCGGGCGAGCGCTTCCGGCCGCCGACGACCGCGATGTCGGCGTCTACGTCGTCCGCGAGCGCGACGATGCTCTCGCCGTGCTCGCCGACGCGGCCGCGCACGTCGTAGTCGATTCCCGCGTCGCTCAGATGGTCTTCGAGGTCGCGAACTGTCGCGTGGCGGCGCGCCACGACGTCGGCGGTCACCTCGTCGCCCTCCTCGAAGCCGAGATTATCGGCGATGTCCTCGTATTCCTCCCGCGTGAAGACGTGCGCGAGGGTCACTGTCGCACCCGCTGGGCCGGCGATGTCCGTGGCCGTGCGCGCCAGCGGCTCGATTCGCTGGTCGTCCGTCGGCCCGACCGCCAGCAGCAGGTTCTCGATAGCCATGTCTCCGGCCTGTCCCGGCAACCCCATAAGAATATCCCGGCTCAGGCGGGAGTACGACGCATGCTCGCTCCCGACTTGACCGACCGCACCGCGCTCGTGACCGGCGGCGCGAAAGGGCTCGGTCGCGCGCTGTGCCTGTCGCTGGCCGACTGCGGCGCCAGCGTCGCCGTCCACTACCACAGCAGCGACGACGCCGCCGGAGAGACCGCTGCAGACGCCCGTGAACGCGGTGCCCCCGACGCCACATCTGTGCAGGGCGACGTGACGAATCCCGAGGGCGTCGACGGCATCTTCGACGCGGCGGAAGCCGAACTCGGCACCGTGGACGTGCTCGTGAACAACGTCGGCGACTTCGCGCCCGCGCACTGGGAAGACGTCGACTTCGAGACGTGGAACCGCGTCCTCCACACGAACCTCACGGGGACGTACCTCTGCTCGAAGCGCGCGCTCGACGGGATGCGCGCCCAGCAGTGGGGTCGCATCGTCAACGTCGGCTACGCCTCCGCCGAGAAGGGCCTGGTTTCGCCGAAGAACTTCCCGTACTTCGCCGCGAAACAGGGCGTGCTCATGTTCACGCGGATGCTCGCCGCGGACACCCAGGACGACGGCATCACCGTCAACGCCGTCTCCCCGTACGTCGTCGAAACCTCCGACGAGTTCCCCGAGGACGCGCCACGGGGGCGCTGGGCCTCCACCGACGACATCGCGCAGGCAGTCCGCTTCTTCTGCGACGAGGACTCCGACTACATCTCCGGCGAAAATATCGAAGTGGACGGCGGGTGGCTGCCAGAGGACGTCTGAGTTCAGTTAGTTACTGCTCCACGGCCCGACGCCGAAGACGTTCCCGAGCACCCAGCCGACGAGGAACGGCACCACGACGGCCAGACACGCGAGGCCGACCCAGCGCGCGGGCGGCGGCTGCGTCGCGAGGTAGACGAGGTACGCCGTCCCGACGACCGGGAGCAGGCGGGCGAGCACGGAGTCGGTTGCCATACGCTCGACTACCGCGCTCGCACGGAAGAACCCACCTCTCCCCGGCTGTCGGTTGCGCCGAACGATACGCCTTTGCTCCCGCACTCAGTCACGCCGGTACATGCACGAGCGAGCCGCGGAGTTCGTCGAGCGGGCGCGCGAGGAGTACGGCGTCGATGTGGACGTCCACGAGTTCGACGAGGGGACGAAGACGGCGGCGGACGCGGCCGACGCGGTCGGCTGCGACGTCGCGCAAATCGCGTCCAGCATCGTCGTGGTGGCCGATGACGAGCCGGTCGTCGTCGTCACGAGCGGCGCGAACCGCGTGGACCTCTCGAAGGTCGCGGTCTACCGGGACGCCAGCGACGCGCGGATGGCCGAAGCGGACGAGGTGAAGGAGGCGACGGGCTGGAGCATCGGCGGCGTCCCGCCCATCTGCCACGCGACGGACGTGCCCGTCCTGCTGGACGACACGCTCCTCGACCGCGACGGTGTGTGGGCCGCGGCCGGCACGCCGACCGCGGTCTGGCCCATCGAGCCCGGGCGCTTGCGCGACCTCGCGGACGCGGAAGCGGTCGACGTCGCGGAGTGAGCGCTGCCGGCAGCCCGACCTTTTTGCTACCGTCACTCGACTGTCACGTATGGGCGAGAAGATGCATCCGGAGGCACGGGCGGCGATGGAGCGCCGCGAGCGGCTCGGGTTGACGTCACTGCGCTCGCTGGGCGTCCGACGGCTGCGGCTGCTGATGCGCGTCACGAGCTGGTGGCAGAACCGCAACCCTCCGGAAGTGGGTCGCGTCGTGGACCGCACAATTCCCGGGCCCACCGGCGACCTCCCGGTCCGACTCTACCGCCCGGAGGGCGGCGGTCCGTTCCCGGCGGTCGTCTTCTACCACGGTGGTGGATTCGTGATGGGGAGTCTGGAGACGCACGACCTGTTCTGCCGGCACCTCACCCGCGAGAGCGACTGCGTCGTGATGTCCGTGGACTATCGGCTGGCGCCCGAGCACTCGTTCCCGGCGGCCGTCGAGGACGCCTACGCCGCGCTCACGTGGGCTGCCGAGAACCCTGATGCGCTCGCCGGCACGGGTGACCTCGCGGTCGTCGGGGACTCCGCGGGCGGGAACCTCGCGGCCGTCGCGGCGCTGA
>CAXREU010000042.1:0-6192 GCA_964229715.1 Halobacterium sp. | reverse complement strand
AATCACGTCCGTGTTGAGTTCCAGAATCGCCGTTTCCTCGCTGTCGACGGCGAGCTGCTCGACGCCAGCTGGCGAATCTTCGTCCTCGGCAAGCTGGAGGAGGAGCCGCTCGACGGTGTCCACCGGCGAGAACTCGAAGTCGGTAATCGACTGACCGACGAGCGCGTCACGGGGTTCCCCGACGGTTTGTGCGAACGCGTCGTTGGCGTCCGAGACGATGCCGTCCGGGGACGTGACGACGACCGGGTCGGGCGCGGTTTCGAAGAGTGTCTCGAATCGCTGCTCGCTGCGCTCCTTGCGGCGTTCGAGGTCGAGTGAGAGGCGGCGGCGCTCGACGAGGTTCTCCAGCCGGTGGGTCAGTTCGACCGGCGCCAGCGGCGTCGTCAGGACCTCGTCGACGACATCCCAGACGCCACCGGGGAGGCGCTCGAGTCGTTCCGCTTCGGTCAGCAACACGACCGGGAGGAACGCCGGCGCAGCCCGGTCTTTCTTCGCTTCGACCGCCTCGCGGTACCGCCGAAACGCTCGCGCATCGACGATGCACACGTCGAACGACGCGGCCGGAATATCGTCGGGAACCGTCTCGGTGACCGCGTACTCCGCTTCGAGGCGCTCGGCGAGTAGCCGTCGGTTCTGGTCGTGCTCGAGCAACAGTTGCACGTCTATCTCGGACGACACGGTGCTCACTCCTCCACGCGTGGACCACCACTCGTCTCCGACCACTCCGGCGTTCCTCGGAGGATGCCGCGGAGTTCGGACAGCGGCTCGCCCACTTTGAGCCCGTAGTTTGTGATTTCGAACTCGCGCAGGGACCGCTCGAAGTCGCTGGCGCGCTTTTTCAAGACGCCGATAGCCTTGCGCAGTTCGCCGTCGAATTCGAGGTAGCGGAGGAAGATGATGTTGTCCGCGAGATAGTTCACTTCGTCTTTCGTCGCGTAGAACTCCCCCGTGACGTTCTGAACCTCGCCGGTCAGAATCGTGGTGGCACCCACGTTCTGGAGGTAGCGCGTGAGCGCGTGCAGCCGCTGTGTCAGCTCGTCGTCGCGGCCGACCAGTGACATCCGATAGCCGTCGATGCCGTCGACCATCACCACGTCCGTTCCCTCGTTCTCGACTTCGCGTCGCACGTCGAAGGCGAACTCCTCGGGGGAGAGCGTGAGCGCTTCCACTTCCTTGAGCTCCAGCGAGCCGCGGTCGAGCATGTCCCCGACGGGAACGTTGATAGCCTCCAACCGGTGGCGGAACGTCTCCGCTGACTCCTCGAAGAGGTAGATGACGGACCGCTCGCCGCGTCCCGCAGCTTCCTTCGCGAACTGCGTCCCGAGCGTCGTCTTTCCGACGCCGCTTGGCCCGCTCACGATGGACACCGTGCCGCGTTCGAGCCCGCCGCCGAGGAGTTCGTCGAGCTCGGGAACGCCGGAGGCGAGCTGCTCGGCGGAGAACGGCACGTGGTGGTTCTCGGGGAGGAGGCGGGGGAAGACGTGCAACCCGTCGTCCTCGATGGCCGCGGCGTGGACGCCGCCCTGGAAATCCGACCCGCGGAACTTCGAGACCTGTACCGTTCGCCTGTTGTCGGCCTGTCCGAGGTGGACGACGCCGTCGCTCATGAACTGGAGGTCGTCGTCGGGCGTCGACGGAGTGTCCTGTGACGTGAAGACGACGGTGCAGTCCTGTTCTTTCAGGAACCGGAGGAACGAGAGGACCTGCCGGCGGAACTGGTAGTCGTCGGGCGAGAGGTAGCGGAACTGTGTGAGCGGGTCGACGAACACGCGGTTCGGTTCCAGCGACAGCACCTCGCTGGTAATCCGGTCGGTAACCGAGTCACCCTCGACCTGCTCCGAGGGGAAGACGTCGTAGGAGCGGTCCTCCACGAAGAACTCCGAGGACGGGCTGAGGTCGAGAAACGAGAGCTCGTCGAGGTCGAAACCGAACTGGCGAGCGTCCCGCTTGATGTCGCGTTGGGCTTCACCCAGATTGACGAACAACGACTCCCCCTCGGCGTCGTTCGCCGTGAGGAAGTGCATGCCGAGCAGGGTTTTGCCGGCGCCGGGCTCGCCCCGAACCATGTAGTTCCGGCCGGGGAGGAAGCCACCGTCGGTGATGCTGTTCAGTCCCGGCACGCCAGTCGAGCGGCGGGTGGTGGTCGCTGCGTCGTCAAACGGGGATGCGTCTGAATCAGTCATCGTCTTGCGGGGCGGCAAGGTCGATTCGGTCGAACGTGGGCGACCGTGCGGCGTCGCGAAGCCTATCGACTCGTCGCTCGACGTCGTCGAGGCGGTCGAGGAACGCGGTGTAGTCGTCGCTTTCGGCGAGTTCGTCGTCGGAGACGTTGTACTCGATGGTCGCTCGCTTCGACGCGAGACGGAAGTACTCCTCCAGCACCCGATAGTAGGATTCGAGGTCGAACAGCGTCTCGACGATGTCGAGAATCTCGGCTTTGTCGGTCGGTTTGACGACGTATTCGTCGAATCCGAGTTCGAGGACATCGAGCTCGGGTTCGACTGCCGTCACCATCGCGACGCGACAACTCGACTCGTGCTCACGGAGCGCGGCGAGGGTCTCCCGGCCGTCCATCCCCGACATCCGACGGTCGAGGAGAACCACCGAGACGGATTCGTCGTACTGTTCGAGCGCTTCCTCGCCGCTCGTGGCGAGTCGAACCGTATACTCGTCGTTCAGCCAGTTAGCGTACAGTTCGAGGAATTTCTCCTCGTCGTCGACGACGAGGACGGAACCAGATGAGTCTGTGCCTGACATGTATTTTTCCGGAACGGGCCGGCTCGGTCGTGCTACGAGGACCTGCCGGAGTAGCCTGGACGGCCGGAGAACCCGCCACCGCGACGAAACCCGAACCTGCCAGGCCCGTTATGGATACGTACAACTGAGAGGAGGGTATCGATTCTGGTTGTTCACCAAACTTCTTTAATAGGGTGTTTCCTAATGCAACCTTTTCAAGTACTTTCGAGGCAGACGTGTTCGACGACCGTGGCCAGCGCGCGGCGGAGGCGTTTCGAGGCCGCCTGCGAGGAGATACCCAGCGCCTCCCCGAGTTCCGTCACCGTCATCTCGCGGGGAATTTCGAAGTAGCCCTCCTCGTAGGCCAACCGGAGCACCTCACCCTGCTTCTCGGTGAGACCGAGTCGTTCGGCGGACGAGGGAATCGACCCGAAAACCGTGCGTATCTCTATCGGCACGTTACTGCGGTTGCACGCCGACTGGAACGCCGCCAAGTCGTCCCGGTCGGTGGCCAACAGCTCGAACTCCCACAGTTCGGCGGTGCCGCGTGCTTCGTTGACGAGAACGTTTCCGTCCATGATAATCGACAGGAAGTCGTCGAACGGCCGGACCCACTCGATTTGATAGAGTGTCCGACCCGCTCGCTCGTCGCACTTCAGCACGTCGGCAGTTCGTGGGTGGTCCCGGAGTATTTGCTCGACGTAGGGGAGGTCGTCGTGTTCAATCCAGATGTAGGGGATGAGCTGGTCGCTCGTCGGGACGAACTGCGTCAGTTCCGCGTAGTACCCGTCTGCGTCCGCCAACACTTCCCCGAGGACGAACCGCTCGGCTGGGATTTCGACGTCGGTGACTATCGGCACGACGCTTCACCAGTTTCCCGGCCGTTCCGGGTCTGTCGTTTCGGTCACGGAGCAGTCGACGTACGTGTTAGTTGTCATACCGTGGGCGGTGTCTGGTCTACTTTTATCGCGGGACTGGCAGCTGCGAACGAGGAGTCGGGAAATCCGTTACTTATCTATTGTATCCTGCTTAGCGCAGGTCATTTATAAATACCCCGGGTGAGGAACGCCAATTAAATGGTTTATATACAAACCGGTTTTTATAACTGCATCCGGGCAGTAGCCCGGCGGTAGCACGCTGTTCCGTCGGCCACCACGCGGAACGCGTCAGAACCCATGAGTATCGTCGCCGAACTGACGCTGTCCTCGGACGGGCTGCCGCTAGCGGCGACAATCGCGGAAACCGACGTCGTCCGCATCAGGTTCGAAGCCATCCTCCCGACGCGACAGTTCACGCTCCCGTTCTTCCGGCTGTGGGGCGAGAACGTCGAACGCGCCGTCGAAGTGCTCCGCAGCAGTCCGGCAGTCGAATCTATCACCCTGTTGGAGACGGGCGAAGAAACCGGGCTGTGTCAGGCAGAGTGGCAGGACGAAACCATCGAGAGCTTGCAGAACGCGGTCAACGAAACCAGCGCCACACTGCTCGCCGCGACGGTGAACGAGGACGAGTGGGTGCTCCGATTGCGCGCCTACGAGAACGACGAACTCGCGGCGTTCCAACAACACTGCCGCGAGGCCGGCCTCGACCCCGAGCTAACGAGCGTCGCCACGTCGCAATCCCGCATCGAGAGCCCCCACGACGAGCTCACTCCGGCCCAGTACGAGGCGCTAGTGCTCGCCGCGAACAACGGCTACTTCGCCCAACCACGGGAAGTCACGATGGCGGAACTCGCCGAGGAAGCCGGCATCTCGCGGCAAGCGTTCTCCGGGCGGCTACGGCGCGGGCAGCGCAACCTCGTTCGGCACGTGCTCGTCGGCCCCTGAGTCCGCGGCGACCCCACGCTCGCTTTAAGTGCTTCTGGCGACAAGGGATAGATACGAAGGACTTCTCCGAGCGACCGACTGCGGAGCCGGTGGCTCATTCGTCGGGGCTCCAGCGGGAACCCCCGCCAGCAGGGACCTTTTCGGCGTGCGCGTCGTATCGAGTCGTGATGAGCGACGCCGACGAAATCACGGTGTACTCCGACTACGTCTGCCCGTTCTGCTACCTCGGGCGGCAGTCGCTATCGGAGTACCAGGCAGAGCGCGACGAGGAACTCGACATCGACTGGCAGCCCTTCGACCTGCGCGCGCAGAAGCGCGGGCCGGACGGCGAAATCGACCACGACGTCGACGACGGCAAGGACGACGAGTACTTCGAGAAAGCCCGCGAGAACGTCGAACGCCTCCGCGAGGAGTACGGCGCCGACGAGATGCAGATGGATTTCTCCCGCGAGGTCGACTCGCTGGATGCCCAAGCCGCGTCGCTGTACGTCAGCGACGAGTACCCCGAGCAGTGGCTGGATTTCGACGTCGCCATCTTGGAGGCGCTCTGGGAGGAGGGCCGCGACATCGGCGACCTCGACGTACTCACGGACATCGCCGAGGACGTCGGCCTCGACCCCGAGGAGATTCGGGAGGTCGTCGAGAGCGGGCAGTACCACGACGAACTCCGCGCGAAGTTCCGCGAGGCCCAAGAACACGGCGTCACCGGCGTGCCGACGTTCGCGTACGACGGGTACGGCGCGCGCGGCGCCGTGCCGCCGTCACAGCTCCGCCGCCTCGTCGAAGGGACGTAAGGACGAGTCAGCAGCCGACGGTCGTCGGGGCGCGGTTCTCTTTAAGTGCTTCTGGCGATAAGGGATAGATACGAAGGACTTCTCAGCGCACTTCGTCGCGTAGCCGCGGCGCCATCGGTAGCGAACACTGCCGAGAACTGTCCGGGGACCAGTCCCGCTTTAAGTATTTCTAGCGATAAGGAATGGATACGAGGGACTTCTCGAGAAGCTACGTTCCACAGCGGCAGCGCCGCCAGCCGAGAGTTTAAACGACGCGAGGCCACAGGTACCGGTAATGAGCGCTGACGGCGGCGACGCGATTCGCTGGGAGACGCGCGACGAGCGCCGCGTCGAACATCGGCCGGGCTCGGGCGCGCTCTCGCGGGCGGAAGCCCAGCGCGACACCACGGTCCGCAAGTGGGGCGTCGTCTCCCCGAGCGCGACCGTCATCGGGCGCGCGGAGTCCCCCGACGCGGACCTCTCGGAGAGCATCCGGCGGCTCCACGAGGAGCGCCACACCGCGACCGAGGGGCACAGCCGCCGCACTCACCACCTCGACCGCCTGCGCACGACGCAGGCGCTCTGTAACGCCGTCGACGTGCCCCCCTGGCAGCGCGACGTCGCGCGCGGCGTAATGGGCGACCTCGACCTCACGGAGTTCGGCAGCCAGCGCGCCATCGAGAAGGTCGCGCTCGTGGTCATCCGCCACGTCGTCGACGTCGACCGCCGCCAGTACTTCGGGCTCGACGACCTCGACGCGAACGAGCTCTCACAGGAGCGCATGAACGACCTCTACGAGCGCTACCGCAGTCACGACATCACCGACGAGCCCGCGTTCGCGGAGCTCGCGGACCGGTACG
>CAXREU010000041.1:0-19180 GCA_964229715.1 Halobacterium sp. | reverse complement strand
AGAGCGAAGCTCTCTCGTGATGACGAGAGACGCCGCTGGCGTCTCTCGAACCACGCAGCGAAGTGAAGGAAGAGTGCTTTTAGCGTAGCTTTTGCCGAGCGAGGCGGCGAAGCCGCCGAGCGCAGCGCAAAAGGTACTATCGTACGATCGTCACTGGAACCGGCGAGCGCCGTACGACGCTCTCGGCGACGCTGCCGAGGAGGATGCGGGAGACGCCCGAGCGCCCGTGGCTCCCCATCACGATGTGGTCGAAGTCGTTTTCGTCGGCGTAGTCGACGATGGCGCGGCTCGGTCGCCCGACCTCCGTCGTCGTCTCGATGTCCTTGTCGTACTCGCCGGCAATCTGTCGGGCCTCGTCGAACAGCTCTTCGGCGGCGTCTTTGGCTTGCTCGAACCACTCCTCGGAGTAGCCCGGCACCGTCGCCTGCGCCGTGTAGCCGGCCTCGATGGGGTCGATGACGTTGATGGCGGTGATTTCGGTGTCCTCGAAGTGTTCGAGAGCGTACTCCAGGGCTTCCTTGGACTGCTTGGAGCCGTCGACGGGAACGAGAATCTTCGTCATGGTGTCGGCTCGAAGTTCACCAGCCCGGGTGAAAATTCTATGGGCCGCGGACCGCCCGACGGGGCGACCGTGGTCAGTCCCGACCGTGTCGCGTGAGGCACGTCGGCAGCCCCTGGATTTCGACGGGGTCGGAGTTGTCCGGCGAGTAGACGACCATCTGCCCCTTCTCCATGTAGGGGACCTTCGACTGCAGCGACGACGGAATGTTCACGGCGTTGATGGCGTCCTCGTCGCCGAGGTTCAACACGACCGTCGTGTTCACCTGCTTGAACACGGGGTCGGCGATGTCCTGTGGGTCCTGAGTGATGAGGAACAGGCCCAAGCGCTCCTTGCGGCCCTGTTTGGCGGCTTCCGTGAACTTCCCGACGACCTTGTTCGCCTGCACGCTGTCGGCGTCCGCGAGGAAGTTGTGGGCTTCGTCCATCCCGACCACGAGCGGCGTCTCCTTGATGGTCCCGTAGCGCGGGTCGTTCGAGAGCTTCTGGTCGACGAGCAGGCTCGACACCGCCAGCACCACAGTCTCGGCGGCTCGCGAGTTGCTGATGTGGTAGGTCGGCACCACCGACAGCCGGCCCGGACGGACGAACTGGCGGTCCTCGACGAGCTCCGTAATCGGGCGCGCGTCTTGGTCGAACAGCCCCGACGGCATGTTATGAACACGACGGAGGACGGCCTCGTAGGTCGCCTCGTGGACGCGCCCAGACTCGTCAAGCTCCTCCTTGAGCGCGGGGTCGTCGAGAAACGAGCAGAACTCCTCGTACGTCCCGCCCCGCCCGTACTGCCCGAAGAACCGGTCGAGCAGCAGGTGGAGCGCGCCGTACTGGTTGTCGTTGAGGCCGCTGGACGCGACCAGCCACGGGTTCGAGCGCACCATCGAGACCGGAATCGGGAACTCGACGCGCTCGGCGTCGTGGTGGTCGGCGGCGTACGACGCCGACCCGACCTTCGGGACGAACGCGACCGTGTCGTCGTGGCCGCCGTGCGCGAGCCCCTGCGTCTCCCAGCGGCGCTCGTCGCTGGCGTCGGCCTCGGGGTTGTCGTCGTGCATCTGCGCGTACTCGTCCTGCGGGTCGAACTGGACGACCGCCATCCGGCGCTCCGCGCCGCCCGTGTCCACGGGGTAGCGGCGGTCCTCGGGGAGGTACTGCCGGAGCACGGTCTTCGCGGAGTGCGTCTTCCCCGAGCCCGTGCCGCCCGCGACGAGCGTGTGCCGGAAGACCAGCGGGTCGCCGGCCTCGTAGTCGTCTTTCACGCGGTAGTCGATGGTCGGCGGCTCTGCGGCGGTTCGCACCTTCTCGCCGCCGACCGAGAGGTGGCCGAGGAAGACGCCGTCCTCGGGAATCTTCAGCCCGGTCTTGATTTCGGTGGCGTCGTCGGCCGCGCGCACGACCGTCTCGGGTGTGGGGACGCGGTCGGCCATCCGGCGCTTGAGGTCGTCCCCGTCCCGGTAGAGGACGGCGACGGGGTCCAGTTCCGCGAGGAACTTGTAGTCCTGTTCGTCGACGCTCTCCGAGCGCATCGCGCGTCGGGCGTGAATCTCGGTGGCGTCGTCGCTTTGGAACGCCTGCACGTACTCTAGGCCGGTAATCTTGCAGAACAGCTTCTCGCCGCCGGGGTACGGTGCGACGAGGTACGAGCCGAGCCGGACCGACGACCGGTTGCTCGCAGTGACGTAGGCCTTCAGCGCGGTCTCCTGGCCGTCCTCATGGATGCGCAGGCCTTCCGAGACCGCGAGCGCGCCGAGTCCGTCGTCGCTGCCGGTGTCGTCGAGGTCCGGACGCTCGAAGTCGTCGCTCTCGGCGGCGTCCGCGTCGTCGCCGCGGTCGTGCTCCGCGAAGTCCCCGAGGTCGCTCATGCTCTCGTGGTGGCGGGCCGCGCACTAACCGCTTTCCCTCCCTCCGCGCCCGGTGTCCGCGTGCTTATGCCCGTCGCGTCCGTACGGTCGCGTATGTTGTTGGTGCGCGGTTCGGCGGCCGGGACGACGCTGACGGGGACGCTGTACGAGCGCGGCGAGGACGCGCCGTCGTTCAAGGGCGCGCCCGACGAGGCGGCGCCGTACGTCTGGGTCTGCGACGAGTTCTACGCGGTGGAGAGCGGTGGGAGCACCCAGGAGGTCGGCGGGCAGGACGTCAACGTCGCCTTCGAGTCGCCGATGCCGCGCGGGTTCGATACGCGCGAGCAGGCGCTGGACGCGGCCCGTGAACACGTTCGCACGCAGTTCGCGCGCATCGGCGTCGACCCAGCGGACGTGGACATCGAGGTCGAGCCCGAGCACGAAGCCGAACTTTAGGCGGTGTAGTCGTCGAACGCGCGCACTGCGATTCGGACGGAGGCGGTCGCGAGAAGCCCCGCGAGGAGCACACCGACAGCGAGCGCGCCGACGTGGACGGCGGCGTTGCCGACGCCGAGGAGTTCCGCGAGCGTACTTGCGGCTCCGGGGATTTGGACGGCAGTGGCGATGCCGGCGGTGAGGAGGAACGCGAGCGTGTAGACGCCGAACGCCCACATCGAGGGGACGACGACCTCGCGGCTACGGCTGATACTGGTGGCGTCGTAGTTCGGGTAGGTCGTGCCAACACCGGCGGCGAGCGCCGCAGCGACCACCGGGAGAATAGCGGCGGCGGCGACCGTGCACGCGAGCGCGACCGGCGGAAGCGGGCTGAGGACGGCGAGGCCGCCAGCGACGGCGACCGTGAGTGGGACACCGAAGATGGCGCTCGCAACGACGAGTCCGCTGACGAACTCGCGGCCCGAGACGCCCGAAATCGCGGTGACCGGGAGCACAGCGCCCTCGTCGCCGAGCGGGTTGAGGGTGAACGCGGCGCCGGTCATCCACGCGCCGTACAGCGCGATAGAGGGCGGGAGTGAGGCGGTGACGTGGCCGGCTTCGACGCTCGCTTGCACGGGCGTCACGAGCAGGAACGCGGGGTAGGCGACGAAGACGAGCTTGATGGGGGCGCGCCGGGCGCGCAGCCAGCTCTTCCGCGCGACCCACGCGGGCTGCCGGCCGACGAGGCGGTCGAGGCGGCCGCCCGAGACGGAGTCGGTCTCGCGCTCGCCGGCGTCGACGCTCTCGGTGTACCAGCGGCGCTCGGAGAGTCGGATGCTAGCGAGCACGCCGCCAGCCCCGAGGACGACGGAGCCGGCGAGGACGACGCCGGCTTTCGCGGCGCTCGCCGACGGAACGACCGCGAGCACGGCGAGGTCGGCGTACCACGAGACGGGCGAGGCTTCCGCGACGCCGAGAATCGGGCTGATGGCCTCGTCGAACGTGCCGGAGACGATGAGCCCGAAGTACGCGAGGAACGCGGCGGCGCCGATGAGCGTCTTGAATCGGGCGACGATTGCGGACCGGCTGGCGAGGTAGGCGATGCCGACGCCGACCGGGAAGCCGACGAGGAACGCGGTCGCGGTGAGCGCGAGCACGGCGAGCGCCGCGAGCGGGAACGACAGCGGCGAGCCCGCGCCGACCGCGAACGCGACGGACGCGACGAGTAGGGGCGCGACGAACAGGCCGGCAGCGCGCACGTAGCCCGCGAGCAGCAGGCCGCCGACCACGTCGCGGGCGGGGACCGTGGTGAGGTAGCCGTCGCGGACGTCGATGTCGCCGAGCTGGACGACAGTCATGTACGCCGCCAAGAACAGCGTCATAGTGGCGAGACCGGCGGGTACGAGGCTGACGAGCTGTCCCGCTTCGCCGGGATTCTCGGCGAGGCCGCGGCCGCCCAGGTACGCGCCGTAGGCGGCCGCCGCGGTGAACACGGCGCCGAATACGACGACGATGCCGAGGGACGCGAGTTGCGCGGTGCTCTTCCCGCGGAGCTTCCGCCACGCGATGCGGAGTTCGTTGGCGGCGATGCGGACGGCGTGGTTCGGGTCCGGGAACGCGACCATCTCAGACCTCCTCGACTGCTTCGTCGCCGATGCCGCCGGTGACTTCGAGGAAGACGTCCTCGAGCGTGCGCTCGTCGCCGGCTTCCGCGCGGGTCTTGAGGTGTTCCGGGGAGCCTTCGGTGACGAGGCGGCCGTCGTAGAGCACGCCGACGGTGTCCGCGAGTTCGTCGACGACCGGGAGAATGTGCGTCGAGAGGAAGACCGTAGCGTCGCCCTCCGTCAGGTCAGCGATGGTGTCCCGGACGGTGCGGGCGGCCCGCGGGTCCAGCCCCGACGTCGGTTCGTCGAGGAAGAGCACTGCCGGGTCGTGGAGCATCGCCTGGATGATGCCGACCTTCTGTTTCATCCCTTTCGAGTACGCCGAGATGCGCTTGTCGGCGTCCCCAGACAGCGAGAACCGGCCGAGCAGGTCGTCGATGCGCGCCTCGGCTTCCGCTTCGGGGAGGTCGCGGAGCCCCGCGATGTACCGGAGTTGTTCGCGACCCGTGAGCTCGGCGTGCAGCGGCGGCTCCTCGGGGAGGTAGCCGATGTTCGAGACGACGGCGTCGCGGTTCGCGACGTCCGCACCCGCGACCGTCGCGGTGCCGTCACTGGGTTTAGTGCGCGTCGTGAGCATCCGCATGGTCGTGGTTTTGCCGGCGCCGTTCGGGCCGAGGAAGCCGTAGACGCTGCCGGCAGGGATGGCGAGTTCGAGCCCCTCGACGGCGGTCTCGTCGCCGTACCGCTTCGTGAGGTTGCGCGTCTCGATGGCGCGGTCGGTCATTACCAGGAACTGCTGGCTCCCCAGGCTTAAAGGTGAACGGCGGTTCGCTGGCCGCGCAATCAGGTGTCCCAGCGCTGGTCGTCGTAGTTCTCGTCGCGCCGGCTGTCGAAAGAGCGTTCGAGCTTGCGGACGAGTTCCGCCTTCTCGGTCGCGCCGATGCGCGCGAGCTCGTCGGCCTTCCCGACGGGTTTGGGCGGCCCGGCTTCCGCGGCGACTTGGCTAGTGACGTAGCGCTCGACGGCGTGCCGACAGTCCTCGCTGTCGGCGAACGCGCGCGGCAGTTCGACCTTGTGCACGAGGTCCGTGCGGGGGTCGTAGACGACGAAGAACGCGACTTCGTAGCACTCCGCGGGGAGTTCGCGCTCGACGCCGAGTTCGCTCGAGTCCGCGAACACGCCGTCGGCGCCGAGCGTGGACGTGAACCAGCCAGTCCACGCGAGTTCGTCGGTAATGCGGTGGTAGTCGCCATCCGCGAACTCGCGGCGTTCGAGCACCTGCCCGAAGAACGCGGCGTCGCTGGCCCACGGCGTCGGTCGGCCGCGGTCGCGGAGCGCGCGCACGAGCGCCTGGCTCGCCGGGCTCTTCACGAAGCCCGCAAGCGGCACGTCCCGCTCGGCGAAGCGTTCGACGAGGCGCACGTAGTTCTCCAGGACTTCGCCGACGAGTTCGTTCTCGGTGACGAGGTCCGCGAGGCTCGCGTGGCGGTCCGCCCAGTTCACCAACTGCTTCGGGTAGACCGGGCCATCCAGAAGCAGGAGGTCGCCCACGGCGTCGGCGTGTTCGAGGGCGTGGTGGCTCTCCGCGAGGTAGAGCGCGAGACCGTGCACCACGCGCTCTTGGTCGCGGGCCAGCGGCGTGGTGTGGACGATGCGGCCGCGGCTGTACCCTTCGTCCCACTTGCGCCAGTCGGTGTCGGTGCGGACGGTGGCGTCGTTGGAGTGGACGCTCGTGATGACGGTGCGCGAGCGGTGGACGTCGAGGTCGCTGGGCGTCGCGCTCATCGCGGCCTGCGCAAGGTCAAGCACGAGCCCGTTCTTGAATGTCTTCGGGTTGATGGTCCCCGAGTCGAGGCCGTGGGCGGTGTCGAACGGCGACGGCTGGAGCGCCAACTCCTCGACGTCCGCGGCCGAGCGGCGCTGTTCGGCGAGCGGTTCCAGAACGGGGCCGTCGTCGCCGTAGAGCGGGTCGAGGTAGTTCGCCCACGTCTCCTCGGCGACGTCGCGGTGCTCCTCGGCGTCCACCTCGTGGCGAATCTGGCTCGCGAGTTCCGCGATGCCGTCGAAGTGGACGGGGTCGAGGGTCATGCCCTCCCCTCGGTCGCGGAGGGTGAAATAGCCAGTCGTTCTCGTGGCCCCGAAGCGAGATTTCTTTACTCGCACTAATCGCCGGATGGCAGCGTTTACTCGTGGCCGAGCTAACTTTTGTCAGAATAGTTAAATGGGCGTGCGTAGTAGCCGGCTGTAGATGTCGCAGAGCGACTCCACGGTCAACTGGCGACGCACCGACGACGGCGTGGAACTCTACGACGAAGCCGACCCCGACGCGTGGATTCGGATGGCCGTCGAACCCGGCGCACCGGCAGAGGAGCGGCCGTACAGCGTCTGTTCGGAGTGCGGGCTCGTCGCCGCCCAGCGCACCGTTCCCGGCCGCCATATGGTGTGTGCGGACTGCGGCGCCGAGTTCGACGTCGACGCGACGACGGACGCCCGCGCGCCGGACGGCGACTAACGCTGGCCGCAGACGACACGTAAATACGGGCGGCCCGCGGACCCCCGAACATGCAGGCCGCGCTGGTGATTCTCGACGGCTGGGGGCTCGCCGACCACGACAGACTGAACGCCGTGCTCGCGGCGGACACGCCGAACTTCGACGAGTACTCGCGCCGCGGCGGGTTCGGCACGCTCACCACCCACGGCCGCGAGGTCGGCCTCCCGCGCGGCCAGATGGGCAACAGCGAGGTCGGCCACCTCACCATCGGCTCCGGGCGGGTCGTCCTCCAGGAGTACACCCGCATTAACGACGCCATCGCGGACGGCGAACTCTGCCAGAACGACGCTATCGCCGGCGCGCTCGACCACGTCGAACGCACGGGCGGCCGCCTCCACGTCATGGGCCTCGTCAGCGACGGCGGCGTCCACTCCGACCACGAACACCTCCACGCACTCCTCGAATGCGCGGCCAGCCGCGACCTCCCCGCGACCACGCACGCGTTCACGGACGGCCGCGACACCGCGCCCCACGGCGGCGAGAACTATCTCCAGACGCTCCGAGAAGTCACCGACGAGTACGACACCGGCGACGTCGCCACCGTCATCGGCCGGTACTACGCGATGGACCGCGACCAGAACTGGGAGCGCACGAAGCGCGCCTACGACGCCATCGTCAACCGGAACGCCGACCATCGCGCCGAATCCGCGGTTGAGGCCGTCCGCGAGAGCTACGACCGCGGCGACACCGACGAGTTCGTCGAACCGACGATTGTCAGGGGCGGGGACACGCTCAGCGAGGGCGACGCCGTCGTGTTCTGCAACTTCCGCGCGGACCGCGCGCGCCAGCTCGTCCGCATGCTCGCCGACATCCGCCCCGAGGACTGGGCGGCCGAGGGTGTCTCGACGAACCCACCGGAGGTGCCGGTCGCGACGATGACCGAATACGACGAGACGTTCGACCTTCCCGTCGCGTTCGAGTCCGAGCGCCCCGCGGACACGCTCGGCGAAGTGCTCGCCGAGCACTCCCTCACGCAACTGCGGGTCGCCGAGTCCGAGAAGTACCCCCACGTGACGTACTTCCTGAACGGCGGCCGCGAGGTGGAGTTCGCGGGCGAACGCCGGGAAATCGTCGAGAGCCCGGACGTCCCCACGTACGACCTCGCGCCCGAGATGAGCGCCGAGGGCGTCACCGACGTTGCCCTCGACGTGCTCGCAGCCGACGACCCGGACGTGCTCGTGTTGAACTACGCGAACCCCGACATGGTCGGGCACACCGGCGACTACGAGGCTGCCATCGAGGCCGTCGAAACCGTCGACAGCCAGCTCGCGCGCCTCGTTCCCGCGCTCCGTGAGGCTGGTGCCGATGTCTGTGTCACTGCCGACCACGGCAACGCCGACGACATGGGCACCCGCGAGGACCCCTACACCGCGCACACGTTCAATCCCGTGCCGTTCGTCCACCTCCCCGCAGAGGAACGCGAGGCGGGCGCCAGCGACGTCCGCGAGGACGGCACGCTCCGGGACGTCGCGCCGACGCTACTGGGCCTGCTCGGTATCGAGCAACCGACAGCGATGACGGGCGCGTCGCTGCTGGAGTAGCGGGTGCTACCGGCGGCTATCGTCCTGTTTGCGGGACACGCGCTCGCGTGCCTCCTCGCGACTCATTCGGTCGGTGTTCTCGGCTTCCGAACGCACCAGCGAGTACAGCACGAGCGACGCGACTACCGCGAAGAGGGCGAACAGCACGAACAGGGCGGCTGCGGACATGAGTGGTCGTAGCGCGCCCGACTACGTATTCGTTGCCCCGTCAGTCCGCGCGGTAGACGACCTCGCCGTCCACGATTGTCGTCTGCACGTCGATGTCGCGGATTGCTCCTGGCTGTTCCCACGGCGACTCGTCAAGCACCACGAGGTCGGCGAGCGCGCCCGCCCCGATGGCTCCTTGCTCGTCCTCGCGGAAGCCGGCGTACGCGCCGCCAGCGGTGTACGCGCGCAGCGCGTCCGTGACTGAGAGCGCCTGCGACACGGCGGGCGGGTTCACGGCGTAGTGGACGCCCAAGAGAGGGTCCAGCGGCATGCAGTCACTGCCGAACGCGAGCGGCACGCCCGCGTCGCGGTAGGCGGGGAAGCGGTTGCTCGCCTCGCGGCGCTCCGTGCCGAGGCGGTCCTCGTAGAGGCCCTCGCTGCCGGCCCACTTCAGGAAGTTCGGCTGCATCGACGCCACCACGCCCAACTCGCTCATGCGCTCGATGGCGTCGTCGCTGGCGAGTTCGGCGTGCTCGATTCGGTGACGGCTCGCTTCGGCGTCTGCGCACTCCTCGTAGGCGTCGAGCACGGCCTCAATTGCCTCGTCGCCGATGGCGTGCGCGGTCACCTGGAGCCCGGCATCGTCCGCGTGCGCCACGAACTCCTGGAGTTCGTCGGGCTCGACGACCCACTGCCCGGTTTCCTCGGGAGCGTCCGCGTACGGCTCGGAGAGCTTCGCGGTGTGGCCGCCGAGACTGCCGTCGGTGTAGGTCTTCACGCCGCCGACTTCGACCATCTCGGAGCCGTGGTTCGTTCGGAGGCCGGTTTCGAGGAGGGCGTCGAGGTGGTCGCTCCAGTAGTTCAGGCGCACGCGCACAGTTAGGTCGCCGACGAGGTCCAACTCGCGGAACGCCCGCGGCGAGTGCGACTGCCGCACCATGTCGTGGACGCACGTCACGCCCTTCTGGTTGGCCTCCCGCTGGGCCGCGCGCAGCAGCGACTCGGTCTCCTCCGGGCCGGGTTCGGTCGCCTCGTAGACGACTTCGACGGCGTCTTCGACGATGCGCCCGTCGCCAAGCACGTCCCCAGCAGGCATCTCCTCGCCGTACGCGTTGAACGCGACAGCGTTCACGGTCGCGGTGTGCATGTCCTCACGGATGGCCACCACCGGGCGGTCGTCGCTGACGGCGTCGAGGTCGGTCTGGTGGAGGTCGTCGGCGTCCCACGTGGACTCGTCGTAGCCGTACCCCAGAATCCACCCGTCGTCCGTCTCCGCCGCGCGTACGCGCAGGCGCTCCGTAACTTCCTCGGGGCCGCTGGCGCCGCGCAGGTCCGCGTGGACGCCGTACTGCCCGACCGTCTCCATGTGTGTGTGCGCGTCCACGAACCCGGGGAGGACGACGCCACCGTCGAGGTCGATTACTTCGGTGCCGGTCCCGACGAGGAACTCGACGTCGTAGTCGTTGGCGAGTTGGACGACGCGCCCGTCCCGGACCGCCAGCGCGTCGTAGGTCTCATCGGCGCCGTCGAGCGTGTGGACCTCGCCGTTGTGCAACACGAGGTCGGCTGCCGCAGTCATGTCTCGAAGGCGGGTTCCCGGCCGCTTAGACGTTCGGGAAGCGGTCGCCGCGACTGGCTACTGCGTGGCGATGCGACGCGACACGTCCTCGCGCCACTCGTCGGCGTTGTCCCGGAGCGTCTCGTAACCGTACTGGAGTTTGTTCTCCGGGACGTGCGCGTACTGCTGCATCTCCTCGGGGAGACTAGCGTCTGACACCGTCGGGATGCCGACGTTCTTCACCGCCACCTCGCGCTGGGTCTTGGCCTCCAGCATAAAGTCCGCGAACGTGTGCAGCAGGTCGCCGTTTTTGCGGTCCGCGAACTGCGCGACGCCGGAGACGTACGCGTACCCCTGGTCGTTCGGGAACGCAATCTGGTGGCGCGCCATGTCGGTGTCCTCGCTCTGGGAGGCGTACACCTGGTCGGTGCTATAGGAGACGACCATTGATGCCTCCTGGTTCGAGTACGCGGTGTAGGCGGCGTTCCACGACCCGGAGGTCTGGAGCCCGTTGTCCACGAGGCGGTCCCAGTAGTCGAGGTAGCCGTCCGGTCCGTACTCCTTGACCGTCCACAGGAGGAAACTCAGGCCCGTCACCGTGTTCTGCGGGTTCGCGAGGACGAGGCTGTCCGCCCACGCGTCCTTCGCGAGGTCGTCGAGCGTCTCGGGGGCGTCCACCTCGTTCTCGTCGTAGACGATGCAGACGTACGACGACCCCGTCGGGAGCACGCGCTGCTGGGGGTCGAATCGGTAGGCGTCCACGACGTCGTCGCTGTTCGAGATGCGCGAGGTGTCGAACGCCGCGAACAGCGACTCGTCGAGGTTGCGGTCCGCGCGCACGAGCCCGGTCGGTGTGACACCGACGTAGCCGTCCGCGCCGAGGTCGACGCCCTGCTGCTTGCGCTGGATGAAGTCGTTGAGCTCGTTCTCGCGGACGACCCACTCGAAGTCGACGTCGTACTCCGACTCGAAGGTCGACTTCACCCAGTCGCCGGCGCTCGTGGACACCGCGTCGACGTACGCCTGCGTCGTCCCGACTTTCAGTGACTGCGGTTCACCGGAGGTGGTCGCGGTCGTTCCGCCGGTCGTCGTGGTCGTCCCCTCGGTGGTCGACGGCTCGCTTGCGTCCGTGGACTCGATGCAGCCCGCGAGCCCGAGTGCGGTCGCGCTCCCGACCGCTGCGACGAACTCACGGCGCGACGACGAACGCTGGTCGCTCTCCCGGCTCACTGCTCGTTCCCCCCGTTGTGCGCGTCGGGACTGGCGGCCGGGCGCCCGAGGTGTGCCTCCACGCGGTCGACTTTCTCCTCGACGGCGAGGTCTTCCTCCCGGAAGTGGTCGATTTTGAGCTTCGTGCTGACACGGCTCGCGTCGACGGCCTCGGTAGCGCCCTGCGCCGCGGCGAACACCTCGTCGAGGCGCTCCGCCTCGATGGTGGTCTCCATGGGGTGCGTCTCGTAGCGCACGTCGTAGTTCTCCAGCGCGTCGATGGCCTTCGCTATCTGCGCGTCGAAGTCGACGTCCGGGCTGTCCAGCGGGGCGACCGACAGCATCGCGGTGACTGTCATACCCACGACTCTGAATTACGCAGTGATATAACCCACTATTTACTGCAGGTGGTCGGCCGTCGCGCGTGAAAGGGGAACCTTCAGGGCGTCGCGCCGACCACGCCCCCGTATGACCGACGCCAGCGACCTCGCCGACCGCGTGCAGGACGGCGACCTCCGGCTCTACGAGCTCGAACGCCACGCCGACGCCGACACCGCGGCGGCCGCGCGCCGCAAGCTCCTTGAACGCGAGACCGACGCCAGCCTCGACGCCACGGGCGCGTTCGCGTTCGACGCCGACGAGGTCGAACCGAACGTCGAGAACCTCGCGGGCGGCACCCAGCTCCCGCTCGGCGTTGCGGGCCCAATCGCAGTCAACGGCGGCGCCGCCGCCGACGAGTTCTACCTCCCGCTCGCGACGACGGAGGGCGCGCTCGTCGCCTCCGTCAACCGCGGCTGCTCGGCGATTACCGCGGCGGGCGGCGCGAACGCTCGCGTGACGAAAGTCGGGATGACGCGCGCACCCGTCTTCCGCGTCGAAGACGTTACCGAGGGCGCCGAGGTCGCGGAGTGGGTAGAGGAGAACGTCGACGCGCTTCGGGAAGCCGCCGAGGGAACCACGAGCCACGGCGAACTCACGGAGGTCACGCCGTACGTCGTCGGCGACAGCGTCTTCCTCCGGTTCGCGTACGACACGAAGGACGCGATGGGGATGAACATGGCCACCATCACCACCGAGGCCGCCGCCGACGTGGTGGAGGCGGAGACGCCCGCCGAACTCGTCGCGCTCTCCGGGAACCTCTGCGCGGACAAGAAGCCCGCCGCCATCAACGCCGTCGAGGGCCGCGGCCGCACCGTCACCGCGGACGTCACTATCCCCCGCGACGTCGTCGAGGAGCGCTTCGACACCACCCCCGAGGCCATCGAGGAAGCGAACACGCGGAAGAACCTGATTGGGTCCGCGAAGGCCGGCAGCCTCGGGTTCAACGCGCACGCCGCGAACACCGTCGCCGCCGTCTTCCTCGCGACCGGGCAGGACGCCGCGCAGGTCGTCGAGGGGTCGAACGCCATCACGACCGTCGAAGACAGGGGCGACGAGCTCTATGCCTCGGTGAACCTCGCGAGCCTCGAAGTCGGCACCGTCGGCGGCGGCACCAAGCTCCCGACGCAGCGCGAGGCGCTTGACGTCCTCGGCGTGCGCGGGGGCGGCGACCCGGCCGGCGCGAACGCCGACGCGCTCGCGGAAATCATCGCGGCGGGCGCGCTCGCCGGCGAGCTCAGCTTACTCGCGGCGCTGGCGTCCCGCCACCTCTCCTCGGCGCACGCGGAACTCGGCCGCTGACGGGGCTACTTTCAGTTTCACCGTGCGGCAGACGCGGAGTTATTTTCCCGGTCGTCGTTCGATAGAATATGAACGCACACTCGGGCGACGAGTCGGAGGGTCGGTCGCGGGCGGTGCGAGTGCTCCGGGTGCTGAAACTCCTGCTGACGGTGCTCGTCCTCGCGCTGACGCTGCTGCGCGCGCTCTCCGGCGGCCCGCTCTAGTCGACCGCCAGCCACACGAGGTACGAGCCCGCCGCCAGCACGACCGCAAGCCCGCCGACGGTCGCGGCCTCGCTCTCCAGCAGCTCGCCGACGAGGAGGAGGAGCCAACCGACGACCGCGAGCAGGTGGCCGACGCCATGCTGGTGGTCGCCGGCGAGCACGCGAAGAATTGCGGCGAGCGCGAATCCGGCCGCGGCCACGCCAGCCAGCACCGCGAGCGTCGACACGCCGGGCACCGGCCACGACGGGTCCGTGCTCGCCAGCATCACGACCGCCGCTCCGCTCACGAGCGCTACACCGACGACGACCTGCCAGACTCGCGCCTGCCGTCCGTCCATCGTCGGAACGTCGCACAGCCACCGGCAAGAACGTGTGGGTCGCCGGCTACAACAACCGGTAGCCGTCGCCGGACTCGGTGACGTCGCCGGCGCGCCGGAGTTGCCCGCGCGCGCGCTCGACGTAGTCGCCGTCGACACCGTGCTCGGCGGCGAACGCCTTCACCTCCGCTTCCGTGGGTTCGTCGAGTTCGCGCAGCGCCGTCCGCACGGCCTCGCGCTTCCCGAGACTCCGCTGGGACTGCTCGACGCGCTCCTCGACGGTCGCCACTTCCTCCACGTCGACGCCCGCGGAGTCGAGGAACTCCTCGTCGCTCATCCCCGCGTCCGCCGCGAAGTCCCCGAGCGTCGTGAAGTCGTCCAGCTCCGCGAACGCGTCGCCGTGGCCCGCGCGGTTCGCCAGCATCGACGCCCGCACCTCGCGGGCGTGGTCCTCGTCGTCGGTCTGGACGAACTTCCGGAGCTTCGAGAACTGGTGGCGCCGCTCGCAGCGCGGACACCCCGAGGTGTCGGGGCGGCCCTCCACGACCCACAGCGCGCCACAGTCCGTGCAGCCGACGACCGCGTACGTCATCACCTCCGATTCGGGCGGCTTCGCTGATAAACGTCCCGTCCCCACCTGGTCGCTGCCGGCGCGAACGGGGACAACGTTGATACCGGCCCGTGGCGTCGTCTCCGTCGTGCCCGACTCGTCCGCCGACACAGCACGCAGTGACCGCTGGTGGCAGCCGATTACGGTCCTCGTCGCGACGCTCCCCGTCGCCCTCGTGCTCAGTCTCGTCCTCCCGCCCGACGCGTTCGCGATGCTCCCGGTGTTCGCCGTCGTCGCGCTCGGGGTCGCGCTCGCGCTCTGCTCGCCGGCCTTCGTCTACTTCGACAGACAGTATCTCGCCGCCGAAGACGCGTGGACGCCCTCGGCGCTGTACTACCTGATGGTCGTCCCCGCAGTCGCGCCGCTGGTCGCCGCTGCCTACGTCTACCGCCGCCACCAGCACGTCGGCGTGCCCGCGAATCCGCTCGCGGACGAGCGCTGAGCAGTGGTGGCGACACGCGGCTTTTTGTCGGCGCGTTTCGTCCACCCGCCATGGAGACTGACTCCCTCGCGGACCACGACCCCGTAGAAGCAGTCGACGGCGTCTTTCTCGCGGTGCTCGCGACTGGCGAGAAGATGAACGTCCAGCACTTCACCATCGAACCCGGCGCGGACGTGCCCGAACACGACCACCGCCACGAACAGGCGGGCTTCGTCTACGAGGGCGAACTCACGTTCCTCGTGGACGGCGAAGAGTTCACAGTCGGAGCCGGCGAGTCGTACACGATTCCCGGCGGCGAGCCCCACGCCGCGCTCAACGAGAGCGGCGAGCGCGTCCGTGGCGTCGACATCTTCTCGCCACCCCGCGAGAATCCCGACTGGCAGGACTGACGGTTCGTTATGGTTTCTAGCTAACCTTTATCGTCGTCGCCGTCGCACTGTTCGTTATGGTGGGTGCCAACACACTGCGGTCGATGTACGAGAACATGGTGACAGCGCGGCGCTACGAGGAGCGCCTGCAGGAAGTCTACCTGGAGGGGAAACAGCCCGCGTTCGACATCTCCGCGGGGACGATTCCCGGCGAGCTCCACCTCGCCGCCGGCCACGAGGCCGCGGCCGCGGGCGTCTGCGCGCACCTGCGAGACAAGGACACGGTCACCGCGCCCCACCGCCCGCACCACGTCGCCATCGCGAAGGGCGTCGACCTCCGCCGGATGACCGCCGAAATCCTCGGGCGCGAAACCGGCCTCTGCAAGGGGAAGGGCGGTCACATGCACCTCTTCGACCCGGACGTGAACTTCGCGTGCAGCGGCATCATCGCGCAGGGCTGTCCCCCGGCGGTCGGCGCCGCGATGGCCGCCCAGAAGCGCAACGAGGACAGCGTCGCGGTCGCGTACCTCGGCGAGGGCGCCGTCGACCAGGGAGCGTTCCTCGAATCCCTCAATCTCGCGGCACTCCACGACCTCCCGGTCGTGTTCGTCGTCGAGGACAACGACTGGGCGATTAGTATGCCCGTCGAGCGCGTCACCGACGTCGAGAACGCCGCCGAACGCGCCGACGGCTTCGACATGCCCGGCGTCCGCGTCGACCACGACGACGCCGTCGCCGTCTACGAGGCGGCTCGCGACGCGGTCGGCCGGGCGCGGGACGGCAACGGCCCGACGCTGCTCGACGTACAGGTCCACCGCCGGATGGGACACTTCATGGGGGACGCCGAGGCCTACCGGCCCGAGGAGGACCAGAAACGCGCACAGCGCCTCGATTCCATCGAACGACTCGCCGACGACCTCCGCGAGCATGGCGTCGACGACGCCGAACTGAGCGAAATCCGCGAGGCGGCAGAGGAGCGCGTCGAGGACGCAATCGAGTGGGCACGCGACCAGCCCGAACCTGCCCCGGAGGACGCCTACGAGGACGTGTTCGTGGACGGGACTGCCGCGGCCAGCGGGGGTGAGGACTGATGTCCAAGCCCGCCAGCGACCCCGGGACGGGCGGCGCGGACCGCGAGCTCACCATGAGTCGCGCGATGGTCGATGCCGTCGCCGCGGAGATGCGCGCCAGCGACGACGTCTTCTACATGGGCGAGGACGTTCAGGACTACGGCGGCATCTTCGACTCCACGGAGGGCCTGCTCGAGGAGTTCGGGCGCGACCGCATCATGGACGTCCCCATCAGTGAGACCGCGTACGTCGGCGCGGCGGTCGGCGCCGCGCAGGCGGGGATGCGCCCCATCGCGGAAATCATGTTCGCGGACTTCGTCGGCGTCTGCCTCGACCAGGTGTACAACCAGATGGCGAAGAACACGTACATGAGCGGCGGCGCGGTCAACGTTCCGATGGTACTCACGACCGCGGTCGGCGGCACGTACAACGACGCCGCCCAGCACTCCCAGACACTGTACGGGCTGTTCGCGCACCTTCCCGGGATGAAGGTCGTGGTGCCGTCGACGGCGTACGACGCGAAGGGCCTGATGCACGCCGCCATCCGCGACGACGACCCGGTCGTCTACATGTTCCACAAGCGCCTGATGGGTATCGGCTGGATGCCCGCGCCGGAGGGTCCGAAGACGCCGGTCCCGGAGGAGGACTACACGATTCCGTTGGGCGAAGCGGACGTGAAACGCGAGGGGAGCGACGTCACGGTGGTCACGCTCGGCCTGCACGTCCACCGCGCGCTCGAAGCCGCTGAGGAACTCGCGGGCGATGTCGACGTGGAAGTCATCGACCTCCGCACGCTCGTGCCCTTCGACACCGAGACCGTCGTCGACTCCGTCGAGAAGACCGGCCGGCTCGTCGTCGTCGACGAGGACTACCAGTCGTTCGGCGTGACCGGCGAAGTCACCGCGCGCGTCGCCGAGCGCGCGCTCGGGTCGCTGGAGGCCGTCGAGCGCGTCGCGCTCCCGGACGTCCCGGTGCCGTACTCGCGGCCGCTGGAGAACGAGGTCAACCCCGGCGCAGACGACATCGTGGCGGCCATCGAATCGGTCAAATGACGGTGGCCATCGACTCGGCCGCCGTCTGGCCGGAGGACGCCGAGGACGTCGACGAAGCTGTCGTCGCGAACTGGTTCGTCCGCGAGGGCGGGGCCGTCGACGCCGGCGAGGCGGTCTGCGAGATACAAATCGAGAAAGTCAGCATCGACGTGCCCGCGCCCGCGGCGGGGACGCTCGTCGAGCGGACCGTCGCTGAGAACGAGGAGTTCCGGCGCGGCGACGTGCTCGGCCGCATCGACCCGGACTGACGCTCGGCGCGTCAGTCCTCGACGTTGAAGCCTTCTTCCTCGAGAATCTCCTTCACGCGGTCCTCGTGGTCGCCCTGCACTTCGACGCTGGTCTCCTTGGCGGTGCCGCCCGCCCCGAGGCGCTTCTTCAGCGTCGTCGCCACGTCCCCGACGTCCGTGACGTCCGGGTCGAACCCCTCGACGACCGTGACGGGCTTGTCGTACGTGCGGCGCTCGACGCGGACCGACAGCTCCTGCTCGGCCCGCGCGATGTCTTCCATTCCCGGTACGTCGATGCCGCCGAAGTCGTCGTCCTCTGGCACGTTCCGAAGTACGCTACCGAGACCCATAGGTGTTGTCGCCGACGCGGTGCTGGCCGGTGGTGTGGCGAAAGAAGAAACGAGTTAGAGACGGCGCGAAGACCTCGTTACGCGAGGTCCTCGATGTCCTCGGCGCGAGCCGAGGGCCCGAAGAACTCGCCTCAGGCGAGTTCTTCGATGCGCTCGACGACTTCCTCGGCGTACTCGGAGGTGGAGAGCTTGACGCCGCCCTCGACCTGCCGTTCGAGGTCGTAGGTGACGCGGTGCTCGCTAATCTGGGCCTCCACGGCTTCGTGGACGAGGTCTGCGGCGTCGTCCCAGCCGATGGATTCCAGCATGAGCTTGCCGGAGAGAATCAGCGCGGTCGGGTTCGCCTTGTCCTTGCCGGCGTGCTTGGGCGCGGAGCCGTGCACGGGCTCGGCGAGCACGCGACCGTCGCCGAAGTTCGCGCCGGGCGCGATGCCGAGGCCGCCAATCTGGGCGCCCGCGGCGTCGCTGAGGTAGTCGCCGTTGAGGTTCGGCATCGCGAGGACGTCGTAGTTGTCCGTGCGCGTGAGCAGCTGCTGGAGCATGTTGTCCGCGATGCGGTCCTTGACGACGACCTTGTCCTCGGGAGCTTCGCCGTCGTACTCCTCCCAGAGGGTGTCCTCGTCGATGGTCTCCTCGGGGAACTCCTCCGCGGCGACCTCGTAGCCCCAGTCGCGGAACGCGCCCTCGGTGAACTTCATGATGTTGCCCTTGTGGACGAGCGTGACGGAGTCACGCTCGTTCTCGATGGCGTACTCGATGGCGCGGCGAACGAGGCGCTTCGTGCCGAACTCCGAGATTGGCTTGATACCGATGCCGACGTCGCCCTGGTGGATGGTCTCGTCGAAGCCCATCTCGTCCTCGACGAAGTCGCGTACCTCCTCGACTTCGTCGGTACCGGCTTCCCACTCGATGCCGGCGTAGACGTCCTCAGTGTTCTCCCGGAAGTTCACCATGTCCATCTGCTCGGGGTTCTTCACGGGGGACGGGACGCCGTCGAGGTAGTACGTCGGTCGCACGTTCGCGTAGAGGTCGAGCTTCTTGCGGAGCGCGACGTTGAGGCTGCGGAAGCCGGCGCCGACGGGCGTCGTCAGCGGGCCCTTGATGGCGACGCGGTGCTCGCGGATGGCCTCGACGGTCTCCTCGGGCAGGTTCTCGTCGTACTCCTCGCGTGCGGACTCGCCGGCGAGGACGCGTGCCCACTCGATGTTGCGTCCGGTCGCTTCCGCGGCGGCGTCGAGTACTTTCTGCGCAGCGGGCGCGACGTCCTTTCCGATGCCGTCCCCGTAGATGATGGGGATAATCGGGTTGTCCGGAACCTCGATCTCGTCGGCGGCCTCGTCGTAGGTAATCTTCTCCCCGCTCTCGGGGATGTCGACGTTCTCGTAGCTCATAGTCGTATGCAGGTCATCCGATGCGCCTA
>CAXREU010000040.1:0-7959 GCA_964229715.1 Halobacterium sp. | reverse complement strand
GGGTCGCCGAACTACCACAGCAGCTACTCCTCGACGTTCCGGAACTTCCACGACTACTGCGGGTTCGACGAGTACGAGGACACGCCCGTCGGCCTCGCCGTCGTCGCGGGCGGCGGCACCATCGCGTCGCCGCTGGACCACATGCGCATCACGATGCGGGGCGTCCACGCCGATGTCGTCCCCGAGCAGGTCGGCATCCGGAACGCCTCGCGGTACTTCGAGGACGGCGTCCTCACCGACGACGACCTCGCCGACCGCCTCGCCGACCTCGCGGCCGCCGTTATCGAAGCCGCCTACCGGTGGGAACTCGCCGACGAGGCGGCCGCGAACGCCGAGCGCTGACTACGGACACGGGTCGTTCTGCTCGGCCACGAGTGCTTGCTTCTGCGTCCGCGAGAGCTGTTTGAGTTCGTACTCGCGGCTCATCGCCGCGGACTTCGTCTCGAAGGATTCGACGTACTGGAGAGTGACGGGGGTGCGACCGCGCGTGTACTTCGCGCCGTCGCCGGCGTCGTGTTCGGCGACGCGGCGCTCGACGTCCGTCGTGTAGCCCGTGTAGTAGGTGCCGTCGCTGCACTCCACCACGTAGACGTAGTGCACGCTCGGTGCGAGGGCGCGCGGCGGGGACTGCGTTTCGGTCAGGCCCGGCGGGCGCGGTTTTTCGACACTTCGGCGATGCCGACGTTCGCCGCACAGTTCGGGCACGCGTGGAGGAGGCCGTCCTCGTCGGCGAACACGCGCGCGAAGTTCTCGGAGACGTGGGCGTCGCAGTGGTCACAGCGGGGCATTGTCGTGGTCTCTGGCGTGGAAGGCCAGTGTGTGAGGGTACGACACACGTGAATAAGTGGCTTTCCCAACTTCGAATAAAATTTTCCCGAAGCCGAAACTGAGTTCGGTTTCCTTGTTTTTCGGCGGAACGGGCGACTCCTGCCGACAGGATTCACCGCGTTCGCGCCTGTAGGAAGGCGTGAGTGGCCGCTATGGCCGCGTCTTATGGGAAGCCTTATAAGGAGGCGAGGAAAAAACCAGGTCGTATGGCAGACCTCATCGTCAAGGCCGCTGTGAAGGAAGAACTCGACGACAAGAACGTTGCCTCCGACTTCTACGAGGCGCTCGACGAAGAAGTGTCGGAGCTCCTCGAAGACGCCGCGGCTCGCGCCGAGTCCAACGGTCGCAAGACCGTCCAGCCGCGCGACCTGTAACTAGGTTCGACCCTTTCGTTTTTTGCGACGCTACGCCCCGTAGCTACGCGTCCGTGACCCGGACGCCGTCGTCGGTCCCGACGTAGATAGCGTCGGCTAGCCCGACGAACAGCCCGTGCTCGACGACACCCGGCAATTCCGACAGTCCCGCCGCCACCTCACCGGGGTCGTGTAGCGCGCCGAACTCACAGTCCAGCACGAGGTTGCCGTTGTCCGTTACCACGGGGCCGTCCTTGCGCTCGGCGGCGCGGAGTTCCGGCTCGCCACCGAGCCCGCGCACGCGCTCCGCGACGACTGTCCGCGCGTCCGGCAGCACTTCCACTGGCACGGGGAAGTCGAGCGTCTCAGTCTCCTTCGAGGGGTCCGCGACGACGACGAAGCGGTCCGCGCTGGCGTCCACGTACTTCTCACGGGCGTGCGCCGCGCCACCGCCCTTCACGCGGGCCGGGACCGCGCCCTGGTCGGCGCCGTCGATGGCGAGGTCGCCGGACGCCTCCTCCAGCGTCGTCAACGGAATCCCCGCGTCGATGGCGAGCTGGCGGGACTGGTAGGACGTCGGCACGCCCTCGACATCGAGGCCGCGCTCGCCGATGGCGCGAATCGCGTGCGCCGCCGTGCTTCCCGTCCCCAATCCGACGACCATTCCGTCCTCGACGTCGTCGGCCGCCGCCTCGCCCGCGCGCCGCTTCGCCGCGTCGCTGCCGCCCGTGTTCTTCATACCGTAGCGTGGTCGACCGCCGACCAAAAACCCACGCGCTCGGCGCGAGCAGTGGATCGGATGCCGTCGCCTCGTGTCGCCCGAACACACGAAACCTCACACATAGCAGCGCGTCTCCCACAGCAAAAAGTGCGTCTTAGAACCCGAACATCCCCATCACGGACTTGGCCGCACGGCGCACGATGAGTGCGATGCCGAGCAGGACGAGGACGAGGCCGGCGGCGACGATGGGGGCGTTCCACGCGACGACGCCGATACCGGCGAGAATCAGCAGCACACCGAACAGGCCGGAGAGGCCGAGTTTGTCGAGCATGTGGGGGACGAGCGCCACCACGACGGTAAGCGTACTGGTCCCGCACGGGATTGTGTACACCCCGAATTGTACAGGGTTTAAACCGATCGCTGTCCTATTCGGCCCCATGAGCGACGACGAAGGTGGACGCACGAACCTTCGGATGCCCGAGGACGACGAGGTGTTCGCGGAAGTCACAGACATGCTCGGCGCGAATCGCGTCCGGGTTCGTTGCGCGGACGGGGAAGAGCGGACCGCCCGCATCCCCGGCCGGATGCAGAAGCGCATCTGGATTCGGGAGGGCGACGTCGTGCTCGTCGAACCGTGGGACTGGCAGGACGAGAAGGCCGACGTCGTGTGGCGATACGAGAAATCGGAGGCAGACCAACTACGTGAAGAAGGACACATCCAATAATGGGTCGGCGGTGACCGACGACTTCGGGCTCGCCGAGGATACGGAGGGAGCATCCGGCGACGAGTTCGAGGAAATCGACGTCTCGGACACGGAGGCGGACCGCATCGCGCGGCGACAGGACCGGGAGTTCGCGGAGTTCCGCAAGCGCCTGAAGGACAACGAGCGGTTCAAGCTCGACGACGGCGCGTTCGACGACGCGACGTACGCCGCCATCTACAAGCTCGTCGAGGACGGCTACGTGGGCGCGTTCGGCGGCCCGATTTCGACCGGAAAGGAGGCCAACGTTTACGAGGCACTCGACCACGACGGCGGCGACGTCGCGGTCAAAGTGTACCGCATCAACGCGTCGAACTTCAAGCAGATGCGGGACTACCTCGAAGGCGACCCGCGCTTCGAGGGGATTCGCGGCGACAAGAAGGCGGTCGTGTTGTCGTGGACGCGCAAGGAGTTCGCGAACCTTCAGCGCGCCCGCGAGGCCGGCGTACGCGTGCCCGAACCCATCGCGGTCCAGCGGAACGTGCTCGTGATGGAGCTCATCGGGCAGGAGGGCGACGCCGCGCCGACGCTGAACGACGTCGACGTGGACAACCCCGAGACGGCGTTCGAGGTCGTCCGCGAGTACATCCGCCGGCTGTACGACGCGGGGCTCGTGCACGGCGACCTCTCGGAGTACAATTTTGTGGTGTACGACGGCGAGCTCGTCGTCATCGACGTCGGGCAGGCAGTCACTATTCACCACAACAAACACGACGAGTTCCTGCAACGGGACTGCCGGAACGTCGCGAACTTCTTCGCGCGACAGGGCGCGGACGTCGACCCCGAGTCGCTGTACGACTACGTGGTCGAGAACGCGTCGCCGCGGTCGGACGAGGAGACGGAGCGCCCCGACGACGCCTGACGGCAGCGAGCGATACGGCTTTCTCGCGACGCGACTACTGGGACCGTAATGAGTTCGCCAGCCGAGCCGTCGTCAGTGCAGCGCTGGACGCCCGAAGCGGTGTTCTCCCTGTTGTCGAGTGCGGTTCGCGTGGACATCGTGCAGGCGCTGGGTGCGGCCGACGGGCCCGTGTCGTTTTCGGCGCTCCGCGAGGCGGTCGACGTGGACGACTCCGGGAAGTTCAACTACCACCTCCGGAAGCTCGTGGGGTCGTTCGTCGTTCACGACGACTCGGGATACGTGCTCTCGCTCGCCGGGCGGCGCGTGTACGGCGCGATTCTCTCGGGGGCGTATACGGCGGACGCCAGCGTGGAGCCCTTCGAGTTCGACGGGCCGTGTCCGGTCTGTGGGAGCGACGTGCTCGTCGCGGAGTACGCCGACGAACGCGCACGGCTCTCCTGTCCCGGCTGCGAGGAGTGGTGCAACGAGTTCTCGTTCCCCCCGGCGACCCTCGACCAGTTCGCCCGCGAGGAGCTCCCGGCGGCGTTCGACCGCTGGATGCGCGGCACCGTGGCGAAAGTGCTAGAGGGGTTCTGCACGAACTGTGGCGGCCGCGTCGACGGCCAGCTGCGGCACAGCGACGACGGCCCGGCACCCGTGCGTGCGGTGTTCGACTGCGGGCGGTGCGGCGACGAACTGACCGCGTCCCCGCTGCTTCCGACGCTGTTTGACCCGACCGCGGTCGCGTTCTTCGCGTCCCACGGCGTCGACGTGTTCAGCGACCCGTCGTGGCAGTACTTCGACGCGAGCGCGGACACGACCGTCGAACTGGTCGATGAGGACCCGCTGCGGGTCGCCCTATCGATACTCCTGGACGGCGCGCAGTTCGCCGCGACTGTCGGCCCCGACGTCACTGTCGAGGAGGCGACCACGCGGCCCGTCGGCGACGGCTGACCGGTCGCACGCGCCGCGGTCGACTTCCGGCGGACAAAGGGCGTGACGCGCTCGCACACCGGCGGAACGCTGAAGCCGGTCGCGTGTCGTCGTTGGGACATGAGCGACGACGCAGAGGCCGCGTTCGGCGCGGTCGCGGACGAGCTCCGCATCCGCATCCTCCGCGCGCTGTGGGAGGCCGACGACCCGCTGTCGTTCTCGGAGCTGCGCGAGCGCGTCGACGTTCGGGATTCGGGGCGGTTCAACTACCACCTCGGGAAGCTCCGCGGCCGGTTCGTCGAGCAGACTGACGACGGCTACGACCTCCGGTTCGCGGGGAGCCGGCTGGTCGGCGCGCTGTACTCGGGCGTGTTCACGGAGGAGGCGTCCGTCGGCCCGGTGCCGGTCGAGGGCACGTGTACGAACTGCGGCGGCGACCTCGAAGCGAGCTACGAGGACGAGCGCGGCCGCGTCGACTGCACGAACTGTGACGTCGTGTTGCTGTCGGGCGGCGTCCCGCCGGCGTTCGTGGACGACCGCGAGAACGACCTCGCGACCGCCCTCGACGGCTACTTCCGGACGATGCTGCGGGAGGTCCGAGCGGGCTTCTGCACGCAGTGCAGCGGCCCAGTCGCCGGCCGCCTCGAACACGACCCCGACCACGGGCCGCGAGCGGTCTTCGAGTGCGAGCGCTGCGGCGGGACGTTCCGCGGGACTGCGGCCGCAGTCGCGCTCGACCACGCGGCGGTCGTCGCGTTCTACTATGAGCACGGCCTCGACGTGCGGACCGTCCCCATCTGGGAGGTCGACTGGCTGCACGACGCGACCGACGACGGCGACGCCGCCCGCGTCACGGTAGCCCTCGACGGCGACGAACTCGAACTCGTCGTCGACGAGTCGCTGGCCGTCAGTACGGCGGAGCGGGCGTGAACCGGTCACACGACGGGAGAGAAGGCTTTTACGCGCCCGTCCAGTATTCTGGTGTATCATGAAGCACGTGAAGATTCCGCAGGACCGCATCGGCGCGCTCATCGGCGAGGGAGGTGAGACGCTGCGCCGCATCGAGCAGGCCGCCGAGGTTCGCCTCGACGTCGACTCCGAGGACGGGTCGGTCGCCATCGAACGCACCGGCGACCCCGTTCGCGGGATGCAGGCGCCCGAAATCGTCCGCGCAATCGGCCGCGGGTTCGACCCGGACGCCGCGCTCAGCCTGCTGGACGACGACATGCGGATGTTCGAGACGGTGGACATCGAACGCGCCGCCCGCAACGACAACGACCTCCGCCGCAAGAAGGGGCGGCTCATCGGCGAGAACGGCCGCACGCGCGAGCTGATGGAGGAGCTCACCGGTGCGAACGTCGTCATCTACGGGTCGACGTTCGGCGTCATCGGCCAGCCCAACGAGGTCGACGTCGCCCGGTCGGCCGCCGAGATGCTGCTCGACGGCGCACCCCACGGCTCCGTCTACTCGTTCCTCGAGCGCCAGCGCGCCGAGGAGCTCAAACAGCAGGGCATGGAGTACCACGAGTTCTCCGGCTGACGCGACATACTGCGAATTTTCTACGGTTCTCCGTTCTCTCGTTTGCCGAGCGCGAGCGCCGTCGTCCGGCCGATGAGGGCGACTCAAGCATAAATACCCCGTTACGGGTTTTCGAATTTGGCGTTGACTGGCGTTTCAGCGCGTCTCCCTGGGTGTGTCACTCCCTTTCGCACAATCTTTAAATAGAATCGCATTCAATCAAACAGTGACTATGGCGCAGCAGATGGGTAATCAGCCGCTTATCGTACTTTCGGAGGATAGCCAGCGCACCTCCGGAGAGGACGCGCAGTCGATGAACATCACCGCCGGGAAAGCCGTCTCCGAGGCCGTACGCACCACACTCGGCCCAAAAGGGATGGACAAGATGCTCGTGGACTCCACGGGCGAAGTCGTCGTCACGAACGACGGCGTCACCATCCTCAAGGAGATGGACATCGAGCACCCGGCGGCCAACATGATTGTCGAGGTCGCCGAGACGCAGGAGACCGAAGTCGGCGACGGCACCACGTCCGCCGTCGTCGTCGCCGGTGAACTCCTCTCCGAGGCCGAGGACCTCCTCGAACAGGACATCCACGCGACCACGCTCGCGCAGGGCTACCGACAGGCCGCCGAGCAGGCCCGCACGTTCCTCGAGGAGAAGGCCGTCGACATCTCCCCGGACGACACCGAGGAACTCGAGAAGCTCGCCGCGACCTCGATGACCGGGAAGGGCGCCGAGAACGCCAAGGACGTCCTCTCCGGCCTCGTCGTGCGCGCCGTCCAGTCGGTCGCCGACGACGGCAGCGTCGACACGGACAACATCAAAGTCGAGAAGGTCACCGGCGGCGCCATCGAGAACTCCGAGCTCATCGAGGGCGTCATCGTGGACAAGGAGCGCGTCAACGAGAACATGCCCTTCGGCGTCGAGGACGCCAACATCGCGCTCGTCGACGACGGCCTCGAAGTCAAAGAGACCGAAATCGACACCGAGGTCAACGTCACTGACCCCGACCAGCTCCAGCAGTTCCTCGACCAGGAGGAGGAACAGCTCAAGGAGATGGTCGACGCGCTCGCCGACGCCGGCGCCAACGTCGTCTTCGTCGACGGCGGCATTGACGACATGGCCCAGCACTACCTCGCGCAGGAAGGCATCCTCGCCGTCCGCCGCGTGAAATCCGACGACTTCACTCGGCTGTCCCGCGCCACCGGCGCGACGCCCGTCTCGAACGTCACGGACATCGAGGCCGACGACCTCGGTGAAGCCGGCAGCGTCGCCCAGAAGGACATCGGCGGCGACGAACGCATCTTCGTCGAGGACGTCGAAGAAGCGAAGTCCGTCACGCTCATCCTCCGCGGCGGCACCGCACACGTCGTCGACGAAGTCGAGCGCGCCATCGACGACTCGCTCGGCGTCGTCCGCGTCACGCTCGAAGACGGCAAGGTGCTGCCCGGCGGCGGCGCCCCCGAGACCGAGCTCGCGATGCAGCTCCGCCAGTTCGCGGACTCCGTCGGCGGCCGCGAACAGCTCGCCGTCGAAGCGTTCGCGGACGCGCTCGAAGTCATCCCGCGCACCCTCGCGGAGAACGCGGGCCACGACCCCATCGACTCCCTCGTGGACCTCCGCAGCCAGCACGACGGCGGCAACTCCGCGGCCGGCCTCGACGCCTACACCGGCGAAGTCATCGACATGGACGCCGAAGGCGTCGTCGAGCCGCTCCGCGTGAAGACTCAGGCCATCGAATCCGCCACCGAAGCGGCGACGATGATTCTCCGCATCGACGACGTCATCGCCGCGGGCGACCTCGCCGGCGGTCAGGTCGGCGGCGACGACGGCGGCGACGAAGGCCCGCCCGCCGGCGGCCCCGGCGGCATGGGCGGCGGCATGGGCGGCGGCATGGGCGGGATGATGTAAAATCGGCTCCTGCCGATTTTACAGCAGCCGACGGAGCTTCGCTCAGTCGGAATGATGTAGTACCTTTTTCCTGCACTCACTCGCGGCGCTT
>CAXREU010000039.1:0-6367 GCA_964229715.1 Halobacterium sp. | reverse complement strand
GACGTCGGTCGCGGCGGCGCGGGCTTCGGCGGCGGCGAAGGCGTCGTCGGCGCCGCCGAGTTCGAGGACGTACACGTCGGCAACTGGACGCCCGCGGGCAATCAGCCTGCCGGCATCGCGGGGTACTTGAGGCGTTGTTCCCCGGACTACCAAGCTTTATAAACCTTAAATACGTGATTTAAACCGTACGATGACCGACCCCAAGGAAACCATCAATATTGAAAACGTGGTCGCGTCCACTGGCATCGGCCAGGAGCTCGACCTCCAGAGCGTCGCGATGGACCTGGAGGGGGCCGACTACGACCCCGAGCAGTTCCCCGGCCTCGTCTACCGCACGCAGGACCCCAAGAGCGCCGCGCTCATCTTCCGGTCCGGCAAAATCGTCTGCACCGGCGCGAAATCGACCGACGACGTCCACGAGAGCCTCCGCATCGTCTTCGACAAGCTCCGCGAGCTCTCCATCGAAGTCGAGGAAGAGCCCGAAATCGTCGTCCAGAACATCGTCACGTCGGCGGACCTCGGCCGCCAGCTCAACCTCAATGCCATCGCCATCGGCCTCGGCCTCGAGAACATCGAGTACGAGCCCGAGCAGTTCCCCGGCCTCGTCTACCGCCTCGACGAACCGGAAGTCGTCGCGCTGCTGTTCGGCTCCGGGAAGCTCGTCATCACCGGCGGGAAGAAGCCCGAGGACGCCGAACACGCCGTCGACAAAATCGTCTCCCGGCTCGAGGAGCTCGGCCTCCTCGAGTAAGGCGACGTGGTCGTCCTCCAGGTCCAGCCCGCGCCCGGCACGCTCGCCCAGTACGCCGGCACGCTCGTCGGCGGCTGGCTGCTGTTCGCGTTCACCGCGCACGTCGCCGCGACGTACATTCTCGGCGACGTCCCGTGGAAGCGCGCGCTGCTCGTCGGCGTCGCGCCCGCGGTCGTCACGGTCGCGCTCGTCCGGTACAACCCGGCAATCATCGTCGCCGTCAGCCTCGCTGCCGACGTCGCCGCCGTCCACGCGGTCTACCGCGTGAAGTACCGCACGACGGCGCTCGTCGTCGTGATGCACTACGTCGTCTCGCTGGCGCTGGTGTTGCTCGCCGCGAACCTGCTGGCGCTGCTGAGTACCGCGCCGGTGTGAGTTGCACGCGCAGAGAACGGCCGTCTTGCTTTTTGGTCCGTCTCGAGTACCCGTACCCATGAACGGCTACGAGCGGCGCGCCCTCCACGCGAGCGCCCTCACGCTCGCCGCCGCTGCGCTCGCGTACGCCGCGTCCTACGTCCACGAACCCGGCCCCGACGTCGCCGCCGTCTTCGGCATCGCTGCGGTCCTCCTCGGCGCGTACCACGCGCTCGGCGACCCCGGCGCCGCCGCTGGCGCGTGGCTCTCACCGACCGGCGCGGCCGTCCTCTCAGTCGTTGCGGACGCCGCCCAAGACCTCCGGCTCGCGGCGCTCGCACTCGCGGGGTTGAGCGTGCTCGGCTTCGTTCTCTACCCGCTCACGGCCTCCGCCGCGCGAGCCGTCGAGGGCGGTGACCTCCTCGGATAGCTACTCGACGAGGCGCTCGATTTCCGTGACGAGGATGCCGGTCGCGCCCTCGCGCTTGAGGTCGTTGACCGCCTCGAAAACGTCGCGCTCCTCGACGACCGCGTGCACCGCCACCATGCCGGGTTCGTCGACGTCCAGCACGGTCGGCCCGCCGAGCCCCGGAATCACGCCCTCGATGGCGTCGAGGTTCTCCTCTGGCGCGTTCAACATCAGGTAGCGCTTCCCCGCCGCGGAGAGCACGGACTGCAGCGCCGTCCGGACCTGTTCGACTTTCGGGTCGTCGGCGACGTCCTCGCGGGCGAACAGCCGCACGGAGCTCTGGAGCACCTCGTCGACGATTTTCAGGCGGTTCACGCGCAGCGTCGTCCCCGTCGACGTGATGTCCACGATGGCGTCGGCCATCTCCACGTGCGGCGTGAGTTCGGTCGCCCCGGAGACCTCCACGATGTCCGGGTCGACGGCCTTGTCGTCGAAGTACTCGCGCGTGATGCGCGGGAACTCCGTCGCCACCGTCTTCCCCGCCAAGTCCTCGGCGGCGTCGATGCTGCCGTCCTCGGGCGCCGCCAGCACCAGCCGGCACGTCCCGTAATCGAGGTCCAGCAGGTCTTCGACGTTGTCCGCGCCGGATTCGTGCACCTGGTCGAGCCCCGTGATGCCGAGGTCCGCCGCGCCGTCCGCGACGTACTCCGGGACGTCCGCCGCCCGCGCGTACAACACGGTAATCTCGGGGTCGACGGTGTCGGCGTACAACTGGCGTTCCGCGCCGCTCTCCACACCGATACCGGCTCTGTCCAGGAGGTCCAGCGTCGGGTCGTGGATACGGCCCTTGTTGGGCACGGCAATTCGCATATGGTCTGCGTAGGTGTGGCACGGGGAACTAGGTTTTCCTTCTTGTAGTTCGCGCTGACTCGCTCTCGTGCCGAACGACGACAGCGGGCATTACAACACCTCGAAAGCCCCGAGACTCCGAACTCGGGGACCTCGCTGCGCTCCTCGGCCTCCGGCCTACGGTGCTTGCTTCGGCCGCCTTCGTCCGGAGTCTCGCCCCTTTCAGTCCACCCGCCCCGCTACCGGCCGCCCAACCGGCTACGGGAGGACTGCGCGAACGCGTAGCGTTCGCGAGGGTCGGAAGACGAACGCGGGGGCTTCCGAGGAAGCGTTCACGGAGTCGTTCGCCGGGTCGAAGACAGCAGAAACGAATCCAGCGAATCACGAACGCGAAACCCACAGACACACAAGCCAGTCGGGCGAACCCGAGCCCATGACCACGCTACGAATCGCGGGCGGGCGAGTGCTCCACCCGGACCGCTCCGTCTCCGAAGCGGACGTGCTCGTGGACCAGCACAGCGGCGAGATACTGGACGTCGGGGACGTCGCGGAAGGCGACGAGCGGTTGGACGCCGAGGACAGCCTGGTGATGCCGGGGTTGGTGAACGCGCACTGTCACGCGGCGATGACGCTGCTGCGGGGGTACGCCGACGACAAGCCGCTGGACGCGTGGCTGCAGGAGGACATCTGGCCGGCCGAGGGCGAACTCACCGAGGGCGACGTCCGAGCAGGGGCCGAGCTCGCGCTCGTGGAGATGATTCGGACGGGGACGACGGCGTTCGCGGACATGTACTTCCACGTCCCCGAAATCGCGGCGGCCGTCGAGGAGGCGGGCGTGCGGGCGCGGCTCGGACACGGCGTCGTCACCGTCGGGAAAGACGAGGGTGACGCGTACCGGGACAACGACGAGAGCATCGAGGTCGCGCGCGAGTACGACGGCGTCGCCGGCGGGCGCGTGAAGACGGCGTACATGCCCCACAGTCTGACGACCGTCGGCGAGGAGTACCTCCGGGAGTTCGTCGGGAAGGCCCGCGAGTACGACGTACCCGTGCACTTCCACGCGAACGAGACGCGCGACGAGGTCGACCCAATCGTCGACGAGCGCGGCAAGCGGCCCATCGAGTACGCCGACGACCTCGGGATGGTCACCGAGGATGACTTCCTCGCACACGGCGTGCACACCGATGAAACCGAGCACGAGCTGCTCGCGGCGCGCGGCGCGAGCGTCGTCCACTGCCCCGCGTCGAACATGAAGCTCGCATCCGGAATGGCGCCCGTCCAGGCGATGCGCGACACGGGCGTGAACGTCGCGCTCGGGACGGACGGCGCGGCGTCGAACAACGACCTCGACCTCTTCGACGAACTCCGGGACGCGGCGATGCTCGGGAAGCTCGCGGCCGACGACGCCGCCGCAGTCCCAGCGGAAGCCGCCGTCGAGATGGCGACCGCGGGCGGCGCACGAGCGCTCGGCTTCGACAGCGGACGCATCGAGGAAGGCGCGAACGCCGACCTCGCGGTCGTGGACTTCTCCGCGCCCCACCTCACGCCCGTCCACGACTACGTCTCCCACCTCGCGTACGCCGCGACCGGTAGCGACGTCCGCCACACGGTCTGCGACGGCGAGGTGCTGATGCGGGACCGCGACCTCCAGACGCTCGACGAGGCCGCGATTCGCGAGCACGCGGCGTCGCGGGCGGCCGCCGTCACCGAACGCGCCGAGTAGCGGGCCCGGCTCCGAGCCGACGGAGCAAAACCGGCCAAGTGTCGGGGAGAGCGGCTCAAGAACCGAACAAGTCAGTTTCCGGCCAACGAGCTTTTTCAGTACCCGTCCGAGGCATCCAACGCAGGCCAGACGGCCTGCGGCACCCACTGTCGACGGCGTCAGCACCCTCGCCGGCCGGCCACGAGCTGTGAGTAGAGCACGTAGCGTACCACCGGCCGCCGGCGAGGATTTCCGTTCGGGCGTTCGGACGGCGGCGACCACCGCTACCATCGGACACACACCCGTCGTCCCGCCCGTTTTCTCTGCGGCATCGGTAGGGTTTTGAATCCAGTCGCCGTCCACGTCCGTATGACCACTGCGTCGCCGATTAGCGAGCAACTCGACGAGGTTGGGTCCGCTCGCGACGCCGGCCGGAAGAAGATCGACTGGGCGTTCGAACACATGCCGATTCTCTCCTCGCTGCGCGCGGACTTTCAGGAGAACGAGCCGCTCGCGGGGGAGACCGTCGGGATGGCGCTGCACGTCGAAGCGAAGACCGCTGCGCTCGTCGAGACGATGGCCGACGCCGGCGCGGAAGTCGCCATCACGGGCTGCAACCCGCTGTCGACCCACGACGACGTCTCCGCGGCGCTGGACGCCCACCCCTCGATTACGAGCTACGCCAAGCACGGCGTCGGCGACACCGAGTACTACGAGGCCATCGACGCCGTCCTCGACCACGAACCCACGGTCACGGTCGACGACGGGGGCGACCTCGTCTTCCGCGTGCACGAGCACCATCCCGAGCTCATCGACACCATCGTCGGCGGCACCGAGGAGACCACCACGGGCGTCCACCGCCTCCGCGCGATGGACGACGACGACGCGCTCGAGTACCCCGTCATCGCCGTCAACGACACGCCGATGAAGCGCCTCTTCGACAACGTCCACGGCACCGGCGAGTCCTCGCTGGCGTCCATCGCGATGACCACGAACCTCTCGTGGGCCGGCAAGGACGTCGTCGTCGCGGGCTACGGCCAGTGCGGTCGCGGCGTCGCAAAGAAGGCCAGCGGCCAGAACGCGAACGTCATCGTCACCGAAATCGATCCGCGGCGCGCGCTCGAAGCCCACATGGAGGGCTACGACGTCATGTCGATGCGCGAAGCCGCCGAAGTCGGCGACGTCTTCATCACCACCACCGGGAACCGCGACGTCATCGTCGAAGAGCACTTCGAGCAGATGCAGGACGGCGTCGTGCTCGCCAACGCCGGCCACTTCGACATCGAAATCGACCTCGAAGCGCTGCGCGAGATGGCCGACAGCGAGCAGGAAGTCCGGGACGGCGTCCGCGAGTACGAACTCCCCTCCGGCAAGCGCATCAACGTGCTCGCCGAAGGCCGCCTCGTCAACCTCGCGACCCCCGTTAGCCTCGGCCATCCCGTCGAAGTCATGGACCAGTCCTTCGGCGTGCAGGCCGTCTCCATCCGCGAACTCGTCCAGAACGCCGACGACTACGAGGCCGGCGTCCACGAAGTCCCGGACCACCTCGACCGCAAACTCGCGGAAATCAAGCTGAACGCGGAAGGGGTCGAACTCGACACCCTCAGCGAGGAGCAAGAGGAGTACATGACCTCCTGGCAGCACGGAACGTAAGCCCCTCTTGCTGCGGTCGCACGTCCGCGGCCGCTCGTCTCTCGCGGGTATCGCCCGCTCACACGCTCGCACGGCCAGCGGGACCGTCGGTCGGTACACGCTCGTGACGACCGCCGAGTCTCAGGGCGAGCGCGGCCGTTGCTGTTTTCGCGAAACGACGTCGAGAGCCGGGAGAACTAGAACAGCAATTACTCGTCGTCTTCGGTAGTCGTCTCGTCGACGTCGGCTTCGCCCTCGTAGATTTTCGCGCCGTCCTGTACGACCTTCTCGGAGAGCACCGCGCACTTCACGCGCATCGGTGTCACTTCGACGCCGAGCATGTCGAGGACGTCGTCGGTGTCGAGCTCCTTCACTTCGTCGAGGGTCATCCCCGGGAGCTTCTGCGTGAGCATGCTCGCGGAGGCCTGGCTGATAGCGCAGCCGTCGCCGCGAAACGCCACGCGCTCGATGGTCTCCCCGTCGTCTTCGAGCTTCACGTCGAACTCCAGTTCGTCCCCGCACGAGGGGTTGTAGCCGTCGTGGGAGAACGTCGCGTCGCCGAGCTCGCCGTTGTTCCTGGGGTTGCGATAGTGGTCGAGAATCTGCTGCCGGTACATGTCCGAGCCCATACTCATATTGAGCGTTCGTAGGGCAGAACGCCGTAAAAACG
>CAXREU010000038.1:0-15788 GCA_964229715.1 Halobacterium sp. | reverse complement strand
GGTCGGATGCCTCGCCGGCCTGCAGTCGCTCGCCGAGCGTGGTGAGGACAGCACGAGTGACTCGGATTGCTTCGCCACGGGAGGCCAGTTCGGCACGGTTCTGGACCGCACCGACGAACTCGTCGTGCTTCATGAACGTGTGGACGTAGACAGGCCCCTGAAAAATGGCTGGTGGCCGTTCAGCGGCCGCGACCATATCTGCTACCGGTCGTCCGGCGGAGCTTACACCGTGAACAGGTGGCCGGTTTCGGGCACGTCGAAGAGCCCGATTCGGGCGCCGGCATCCAGCCACGCGTGTCCGTAGGAGAACGCCGCGAGCGCGTTCACGGGGTCGTCGTGGTCGCGAAAGTGACGGCCGTCGTCGAGGTACGACTGGGCCATCTCCTCGTACTCGGCGGCGGCCTCGCCCAGCGGCGTGTCCGCTGGCGGGACGGCTTCGGCTTCCGCGAGCGCTTCGGCCAGCAGGCCCTCGTAGCGGTCCATCTTCTCGTGGAGGTCGGCGGGCATACCCGAGTGTGGGGCGACGCGGGGCGTAAGCGCTTGGGTAGTCGGACGTGAAATCAGCAGTGCGGGTCAGTCGTCGCCGGGTTTGTACGCGCTACCGCGTTGCTCGATGGTGTACACGTCGAGCAGTTTCGCTTCGTGGTCACACACGGCGCCGAGGCGGAACGCACCGATTCGGAGCTTCGAGTGCGGGACGCCAGTCAGCGGTTCCAGGTAGTCGTCCGGGTCCCGCCACTGGTCGTTAACGATTTCGTCGAGTTTGTCCGTGATGCGGTCCTGTGCGTGCGGATCGAGGTCGTCGTACGTTCGTTTCGCTGGCGCGCGGAACTGCCACGTCCACTCGCCGTCACTCGTCATCGCCGAGAATGTCCTCGCGGGAGAACGTCTCGCTGTCGCCGGTGCGTCGCGCGTGCTCGACGGCAGCAATCTCCTTCCAACTCTCGCGGGTCATACCGGGATGCCGGACTGCGTCTCGGAGCGCTTCGCGGATGAACTCGCTCCGGCTGTTGTAGCCTTCTTCTTGCCAGGTGGCGTCGACGTCCGCGAGCAGCGACTCCGTCAGCCGGACGTTGATGTTCGTCTTCTCCGGTTCGCCCGCGCCGTTTGTATCCGCATCAGACATACGTATGTATTACAGCACCGTCCGCAAAAGCATTCTGCCGTCGTGAACCACGACCTCCGATGTGCCGGCACACTTCCCGGCCAACACAACGTACAAACACCGCGGTCACCGACTAGGACGTATGACCGACGAGCCCCGAGTGGAAATCTACACGAAGACAGACTGCTCGTACTGCGAGAAGGCCAAGGACCTCTTCGACGCGAAGGGCGTCGACTACGTGACGTACAACGTCACGGGCGACGAGGAGCTGTTCGCGGAGATGAAAGAGCGCGCGAACGGCCGCGAGACCGCTCCCGAGGTGTTCATCGACGACGAGCTCATCGGCGGCTGGGACGACACCCACGAACTCGACCAGACCGGCGAACTCGACGAGAAGCTCGGTATTGCGGACGACAGTGATGACGACGTCGTCGAGCACCGCAAGCTCATCATCACGGGCACAGGCATCGCGGCGCTGACGGCGGCCATCTACGCGGCGCGCTCGAACAACGACCCGCTGCTGTTCGAGGGCGACGAACCCGGTGGCCAGCTCACGCTCACGACCGACGTCGAGAACTACCCCGGCTTCCCGGAAGGTATCTCGGGTCCGGACCTCATCAACAACATGAAAGAGCAGGCCAAGCGCTTCGGCTCGGAGCTCGAACACGGCGTCGTCGAGAACGTCGACGACTCCCAGCGGCCGTTCCGCGTCGAACTGTCGAACGGAGACGTCTACACCGCCGACGCCGTCATCGCGGCGTCCGGCGCGAGCGCCCGCACGCTCGGCATTCCCGGCGAGGATGAACTCATGGGCTACGGCGTTTCGACGTGCGCGACCTGCGACGGCGCGTTCTTCAAGGGCGAGGACATGGTCGTCGTCGGCGGTGGCGACGCGGCCGCCGAGGAAGCGAGCTTCCTCACGAAGTTCGCGGACACCGTCTATCTGGTCCACCGCCGCGAGGAACTCCGTGCGGAGGACTACTGGCAGGAACGGATTCAGGAGCACGTCGACAACGGCGACATGGAAGTGCTGTGGAACACGGAAGCCGTCGAAGTCAACGGCACCCCCGAATCCGGCGTCGACGACGTGACGCTGGTACGCCACCCCGAGGGCCACCCGACGGCGAAGCTCGACGACGACGAGACCGAGCAGTTCTCGCTGTCGGTCGGCGCGTTCTTCGTCGCCATCGGCCACACGCCGAACACTGACTACCTCGAAGACACCGACGTCGAACTCGACGACGAGGGCTACATCGTCACCCACGGCGGCAAGGGCGGCGGACAGACGCTCACCGACGTCGAAGGCATCTTCGGCGCCGGCGACGTCGTCGACTACCACTACCAGCAGGCTGTCACCGCAGCCGGCATGGGCTGCAAGGCCGCGCTGGACGCCGACGAGTACCTCGAAAGCGAACTGAGTGCAACGGCCGCGGAGGGCACCGAGGCCGCGCCCGCGGACGACTGAAGCTGGCGTTACCGGTGGCGCGAGGCGGCGGCTCGAGCCCGTAACCACACCCATTTTAGTCGCGGTCCCGTCCGTGCGAGCATGGACGAAGCTACGTTCACCATCGAGGACCCGGACGGCGACACCAACGAGGTCACGATTCCCGCGCCACTCGTGGAAATCTTCAGCGAGGAGGACGACGAGAGCGAGGCGCAAGTCGTCGGGGACATCGCGCTGATGGCGTTCGCACAGCGCGCTCACGCCCTCGTCCACCACGGCCAGGGCGAGCCCACTGAGGAACTGCAGAACGTCGAGGAAGCCGTTCTCGACCAGTTCGAGGAGCGCTTCGGGCAGACGTACGCGGAAGCGACCGGTCACCAGCACTAACTCGTTTTCGACGAGCTATCGCGGTTCGCAACCCCACGTCGGGGAAGCGTATTTGTTCGACGGCCGAGACTAGCCGCGGGTGTACTCGACGATACTCGTGCCAACAGACGGCAGTGAGGGAGCATCCGAGGCGGTGCGCGTCGCTCTCGCGTTAGCTGAGCGCTTCGACGCGGAAGTACACGCGCTGTTCGTCGTCGACGAGCGGTTCGTCGCGACGGACTACGACCTCGTCGTCGAGGAGGCAGAAGCGGAGGCCGAGCGCGCGCTCGACCGCGCCGGCCGACAGGGCGAGGACGCCGACGTTTCCGTGGAAAAACACCTGCGAACCGGCCTGCCCCACGAGGAGATTCTGGCCGCGGCCGGAGACTACGACGCGGACCTCGTGGTGATGGGCAAGCACGGCCGTAGCGGCCTCGACCGATTCCTCCACCTGGGAAGCGTCACCGAGCGCGTCGTCCGGCGGGCGGAGGTACAGGTCACCACTGTGCCCGTCTCGCGGAACGACGGCAAGTAGCGGTCCGGGAAGCCTCGCGATTTACGGCGAGGAAGACATCACTCGGCGATGAGCAACCCGAGGAGACCGAGCACCACGCTGGCGTACGCGAGCGGTTCCAGTCCGTCGAGGAGCCCGCCGACGAGCGTGAGCTGGATGGCGAACAGCAGAACCTTCGTTCCAGTTATCGACGGCGCTCCGCCGTTGCGTTTCGCTCGCCGAACGCGGGCGAGCGCTCCGGAGGCCTCAGAATCACTCATAGCCGAACGTTCGAGCGGCGGCGGAAAAGTGCATCCGTCGAATGGCCGGAACACCGCCGCTGGCGCTAGCAGTCGTATTCGAGGAGGACGCCGTCGTCGATGCGTTCGACGCCGGTCAACTCGAGTTCCGGGAAGTCGCGGACGAAGCCGTCGCCGTCGGCGAGCGTCGGAGCGTCGCGGCCGCCGATGATTTTGGGCGCGACGAACACCGAGAGTTCGTCGACGAGACCGTCCGCAAACAGCGAGAAGATGAGTTCCCCGCCACCCTCGACCATCAGGTCCTCGACGCCGTGGGCCTCGAGTTCGGCGAGCGCTTCGGGAAGCTCGACGCGGTTCTCTCCGGCGACGACGACGGTTGCGCCGGCGTCTTCGAGCGTCTGGCAGTGCTCGCGTGGTTCCTCTTCGGCGACGAGAACGTACGTCTCGGCAGCGCCGTCGAGGACGCGGGCATCCGGCGGCGTACGGGCGTGCGAGTCCGCGACGACGCGAGCGGGCTGGGGTGAGTCGCCGCGCTGTTCGCGTTCCGCGACGAGAGCCGAGTCGTCGACGGTCAGCGAAGGGTTGTCAGCGAGCACGGTGCCGACGCCGACCATCACGGCGTCGACGCTCGCGCGCAGTTCGTCCACGCGCCGGAAGTCGGCCTCGCCACTGATGGCGACCTGCTCGCGGCGGCGCGTCGAGAGTTTGCCGTCCGCGCTCATCGCGGCGTTGACGACGACGTGCATACCCGGGGTAGGCGGTGGCCGCGGGAAACCCGTTTCGCTACTCGCCAGCGCTGCCGTCCGGAGGCCCTGTCTCTCTCACTTGTCGGCGATGTCGACGCTCTTTGGCGTCCGCACGTCGATGTGCTCGGCGGGGACGTAGACGGCGTCGGCCAGTCCGGGTTCGGCGAACGGGAAGTCGCCGTCAGCGAGTGCGTCGGGCGTTTCGGGGGCGTACGGGAGGCCGTACTCGGGTGTGAACTTCCCGAACGGGTCCTTGATTGTGCAGTCGTGGCGCTCGAAGAACTCACGGTAGCGGTCGAAATGTGCCTGCATTTCGCCGGGTGGGAACTCCATCAGTTCCGCCCACCCGTGCTCGTGGAAGTCCAGCGTCGCCTGGATGTGCGTGATTTCGCGGGCCTGAGCCTCCGGGTAGCCCTCAGCGAGCGCGCGCTCGTAGACGTCCACGCTGGCGTCGAACAGCGCCCGCAGATGGGCTTCCCGCGCCTCGACGTCCTGAGCGGACCGCTCGACGAAGAACGCGGTGTGGTAGTCGACGATGCGCTTGCGGACGAGCCGCCGGACACCCGGGAGCCCGAGGCCGACGTGCGCGACGTAGTTCTTCCACGTCTGATAGAGCCGCACGGGCGTCGGATTGGCCGGGAACCGGGTAGGTTTTCGGGCCGGATTCGAAGCCTGCTTCGCGCGCGTTCGCGCGCTGCGCGAGGAACCCTTTTACGGTAGGCAGTCCGAACTGTACACGCATGAACATCGACGACCACGCCGAGGAGCTCGCCTCCGACCTCGGTGTAGACAAAGCGGAGGTCAAAGAGAACCTGCAGAACCTCGTGGAGTACAGCGTTCCCGTGGAGGAGGCCAAGCGGAGCCTCCGCCGGAAGTTCGGCGACGACTCAGGCGGCGAGTCCAGCGGCCCGACCGCGGTGGACATCGTGGATGTCGGCCCCGATTCGGGCAACGTCACCGTGACGGCGAAAGTTCTGACGGCGGGCAAGCGCTCGATTCGCTACCAGGGTGACGACCACGTCATCGGCGAGGGTGAACTCGCCGACGAGACCGGGAAAATCTCGTACACCGCGTGGGAGGACTTCGGACTCGAACCCGGCGACACGGTCACTATCGGGAACGCCAGCGTCCGCGAGTGGGAGGGGAACCCCGAACTCAACTTCGGAGAGTCCTCCACCGTGAGCAAGGCCGAGGACATCGATGTCCCCTACGACGTGGGCGGCGACCGCGACCTCGCCGACCTCGCGCCGGGCGACCGCGGCCGGAACGTCGAAGTCCGCGTGACCGAAGTCGAAACCCGGACCATCGACGGCCGTGACGGCGAGACGGAGATCCTGAGCGGTGTTCTCGGCGACGAGAGTGCGCGCCTCCCGTTCACCGACTGGGACCCCCACGCCGAAATCGAGGCGGGCGCGTCCGTCCGCCTCGAAGACGTCTACGTCCGCGAGTTCCGCGGCGTTCCTTCCGTGAACGTCTCGGAGTTCTCTACGGTCACGGCGCTCGACGAACCCGTCGAAGTCGGCGGCCCGACCCGGATGACGATTCGGGAAGCCGTCGAGCGCGGCGGCGCGTACGACGTCGAACTCGTCGGAAACGTCATCGAAGTCCGGGACGGCTCCGGGCTCATCCAGCGCTGCCCCGAGTGCGGCCGCGTCGTCCAGAAGGGACAATGCCGCCAGCACGGCGACGTCGAGGGCGAGGACGACCTACGCGTGAAAGCGATTCTCGACGACGGCACGGACACCGTCACGGTGATTCTCGACCGCGAGCTCACCGAGGAGGTGTACGGCGGCGACATCGAGGACGCGCGCCAGCAAGCCCGCGACGCAATGGACCAGACCGTCGTCGCGGACACCATCGCCGAGAAGCTCGTCGGCTCCGAGTACACGGTCCGCGGCCACCTCTCGGTGGACGACTACGGCGCGAACCTCGAAACGCTCGAGTTCCGCGAATCCGCCGACAACCCGGCCGAGCGTGCGCAGGCCTTCCTCCAAGAGGTGGAAGCATGAGTTCCTCCGAGGACGAGGAGGTCAACCGCCGCGAGGTCGCCTACCGGCTGTTCGCCGCGGAGTTCGACGACGCAGACTACAGTTACGCCGAGAGCGACGAGGAGCGCGCGCCGAACTACGTGGTGACGCCGACCGGCGCGCGCGTCAACCGCGTGTTCGTCGTGGGCGTGCTCACGGAAGTTGAGCAGGTCAGCGACGACGTGGTGCGCGCACGGGTTGTCGACCCGACGGGCGCGTTCGTCGTCTACGCTGGCCAGTACCAGCCCGAGGCGCTGGCTGCTCTCGAATCCGCCGACACGCCGTCGTTCGTGGCGGTGACGGGAAAGGCCCGGACCTTCCAGCCGGAGGACGCGGACGTCGTCTACACGTCCATTCGCCCGGAGGAGGTCAGCGAGGTCGATGCGGAGACGCGCGACCGCTGGGTCGTCTCGACGGCCGAGCAGACCGTCGACCGCGTGGCGACGATGGCGGCCGCTCACGAGCGCGTCGAACGCGGTGACAACCTCTGCGAGATTCTGGAAGCAGCAGGCGTCCAGCACGGGCTCGCGGCGGGCATCCCGCTGGCGCTCGACCACTACGGGACGACGCCCGCGTACCTCGACGCGGTTCGCACGCTCGCCTTAGATGCGGCGCGCGTCGTCGCCGGCGAGCGCGACGAAGTCGGCGAGCTCACACTCTCCCCGAGCGACGAGGGCGACGCCGACCTGAGCTTCGCAGCGGACCTCAACGTCGACAGCGAATCGACCGCCGAGGACGAGCAGGCAGCCGAGACTGCGCCAGCCGAACCCGCCGAAAGTGAAGAAGCCGAGACCGGAACGGTGGACGCCGACTTCAGTGAGGGCGACGAGGAATCGGAAGTCGAGACCACGACCAGCCAGGCCGAATCGGACGAGACGGACGGAGAACCGGTCACGGAGCCGGAGTCCGAAGGGTTCGGCGCCGAGCAGCCCGACTCGCCGGCTGCAGAGGACGAGGAGCTGAACGAGCCCGAGGCACAGGGCTTCGACGGCGACGAAACCGACGAGTCGGCGGCCGAACCGGACGAAGAAGAAGCCGAGACCGAAGCCGAACCCGGCCCGGCCGCCGACACCCCCGAGCCCGACGAGGTCGCCGCGGAAGCCGCACCTGAGGAGGGCGCGGCGGCCGCGGACGGAGAGATGTACGAGCTCTCCGAGGAGGAGCGCGAGGAGGTCAAGGAGAACTACGATGTCGGCTTCTCGACCGGGAGCGAAGTCCCGGACGCCGGCGAGTCGGATATCGACGTTCCCGAACCTGACGAAGAAGCGGCCGCCGAAACCGAAGCGACTGAGGAAGCCGCTGACGAGGAGGACCTCGGTGACTTCGACGCCGACGACGAGGCGTTCGACGAGTCCCAGGACGAGGACAGCGACGACCTTGACGACTTCACCGCCGAGGAGTACGACGAACCCGAGTCCGACCGCGAGGACTCCGAGGCCGCGAAGATGGACCTCGACCTCGAAGACTACGTCGTGGAGCTGATGGACGAACTCGACGACGGCGACGGCGCGCTTCGCGAGAACGTCGTCGCGACGGCGGCCGACGAGCGGGACGCCGACGAGGGTGAAATCGAGGACGCCATCCAGGAGGCGCTGATGAGCGGGCGCTGCTACGAGTCCGGCGACGACCACCTGAAAGCCATCTAGATGGCGCTGGTGGAGCCGGTTCTCGGGGAGCCCGCCGCAGTCGCTGATATCGGTGGGACGCAGGCGCTCGTAATCGCGGACTACCACGCGGGCATCGAGCGCTCGCTGCGCCGCGAGGGACTGGAAGTCCAGAGCCGGGCCGAACAGCGCCGCGAACGCGTGCTCGACCTCCTGAGCGAGACGCAGGCGGACCGCATTATCTTCCTCGGCGACCTCGGGCACGCCATCGGCACGCCGAAGGGCGCCGAACACGGCGAACTCGAAGCGTTGTTCGACGCACTCGACGTCCCGGTGACGTTGGTTGTGGGGAACCACGACGGCGGGCTCGCCGACGAGTTCGACCTCGATGCGACGCCGCCGGAGGGCGCGCGCTTCGGCGACGTCGGGCTCGCGCACGGCCACACGTGGCCCGCGCCCGAGGTGCTGGAAGCGGAGACGGTCTGCGTCGGCCACGAGCACCCGACGGTCCGGTTGGAGGACGAGGTCGGTGGGACGCGCGTTGAACGCGCGTGGCTGCGCGGGCCGCTGGATGCCGCGCCGTTCGAGGGGTACCACGGCGAAGACCTGGACGTGCACGGGGACCTCGCGGTGTTCCCGGCGTTCAATGACCTCTCCGGCGGGACGTGGGTGAACGTCGAGGGCCAGGAGTTCCTCGCGCCGTTCCTCCCCGAGGCGTGCCCGGGCGCTGAGCTCTACTTGCTGGACGGGACGCGTCTCGGCCACTATCGCGACGTCTGAGCGGCCGTAGAATTTTGCCACGAATCCAGAGCCCGCTAGCCACCGATAGTTTCCGTCGTTCGCGCCGCCCACAGCGGCAGCGCCTTCGCCCGGCAACGTGCTTATTCGGGTTGCGGCCGTACGTTTGGAGGATGAGTGAGATGCGGGGGATGGACGCGTTCTCGCACCTCGGCAGCGAGGTTCGGGCGGCGCTCTCCGAGCGCGGGTTCTCAACGCCGACGGAGCCACAGCGCCGCGCAATTCCCGCGCTCGCGGACGGCCGGAACGGGCTCGTCGTCGCGCCCACGGGGACCGGGAAGACAGAGACGGCGATGCTACCGGTACTGAACAGCATTGTCGAGGCGGGCGCGCCCGAGGGGTTCGCGGCGCTGTACGTGACGCCGCTGCGCGCGCGGAACCGCGACATGCGCGAGCGCCTCGACTGGTGGGGGGAAACGCTCGGCCTGGACGTGGACGTCCGGCACGGCGACACGACGCAGTACCAGCGCGGGAAGCAGGCCGACGACCCGCCGGACGTGCTCGTGACGACGCCCGAGACGCTGCAGGCGATGCTCACCGGGGAGAAGCTCCGGAACGGTCTCGCGGACGTGCGTCACGTCGTCGTCGACGAGGTGCACGAACTCGCGGGCGCGAAGCGGGGCGCCCAACTCTCGATTGGGATGGAACGCCTCGTCGAGCTCGCGGGGGACTTCCAGCGCATCGGGCTGTCGGCTACCGTCGGCGACCCCAGGGAAGTCGGCGCGTTCCTCACCGGCGGCCGCGGCTGCGAGATTATCGAGGTGGACGTCACGTCGAAAGTCGAGTTCTCGGTGCGCGAGCCCGAAATCACCGACAGCGACGAACGCTTGAGCAACGAGTTGATGACGTCGCCGTCGATGGCGAGTCACGTGCGTGCCATCCGGGAAATCGTCGACGAGCACGACTCCACGCTAATTTTCGTGAACACGCGCCAGACCGCGGAGGCACTGGGGTCGCGGTTCAAGGAGCTGGACGCCAACATCGGCGTCCACCACGGGTCCCTTTCGAAGGACGCCCGCATCGAGGTCGAAGACCAGTTCAAGGCCGGCGAACTCGACGGCTTGCTCTGTACGTCCTCAATGGAACTCGGCATCGACGTGGGCCGCATCGACCACGTCGTCCAGTACGCCTCGCCACGCGAGGTCGCGCGCCTGCTCCAGCGCGTCGGGCGTGCGGGCCACCGCCGCGACGAGGTCAGCCACGGCACCGTCATCACGGGGAGTCCGGACGATACCTTCGAGGCGCTGGCCATCGCGCGGCGCGCCGGCGAGGGTGACGTGGAGACGATGCAGATTCACCACGGCAGCCTCGACACGGTCGCGAACCAAATCGTCGGCGTGGTGATGGACTTCGGGGAGACGAGCGCGCGCCACGCCTACCAGATAGTGACGCGGGCGTACCCGTTCCACGACCTCGCCGAGCAGACGTTCCGCGAGGTCGCGATGGAGCTACACAACAACCGCGTAATCTACGTGGACGAGGACGACGACACCATCTCGAAATCCGGGGGGACGTGGCAGTACTACTACGCGAACCTCTCGATGATTCCCGACGAGGAGACGTACGCCGTCTACGACATGGCCGGGGGCCGGCAGGTCGGAACGCTGGACGAGCGCTTCGTCGTGAACTTCGCGGAACCCGGTGCGACGTTCGTCCAGCGCGGCGAGATGTGGCGCATCACGAACATCGACGAGGAAGAGGAGGAGGTCAACGTCTCCCCCATCGAGGATCCCGCCGGAGAGGTACCGTCGTGGACGGGCCAGGAGATTCCCGTGCCCTACGAGGTCGCCCAGGAAGTCGGAGAGATGCGGGAGGTCGCGGCCGACCAGTTCGACGCTGGTGCGACCCGTGAAGGAGTAGCGCGTGAGTTCACGGCGCGCTACCCGACGGACGAGTACACCGCGGGCGAGGCGCTCGAACAGGTCGGGTACCACGTCGACAGCGGGAACGCGATGCCGAGCGACGACCGCATCGTCGTCGAACAGGAAGGCCAGACTATCGTCGTGAACGCGGCGCTCGGCCACGAGGCGAACGAAACTGTGGGACGGCTGCTGTCGGCGTTACTCGGCCAGCGTACGGGCTCCTCGGTGGGGCTCGACGTCGGGCCGTACCGCGTCGAGTTGGACGTGCCGGCGCGCATCAGCGCGAACGACGTCGTGGGCCTGCTGCACGAGACGGACCCCGAGCACGTCGAGCCGCTGCTGGAGTTGAGCCTCAAGCAGTCCGAGACGCTGAAGTTCACGCTCGCGCAGGTCGCCGCGAAGTTCGGCGCGCTCAAACGCTGGAAAGGGAGGGACGGCGTCGGGCTGTCGCGGCTACTGGGCGCGCTCGAAGACACGCCCATCTACGACGAGGCCGTCCGCGAGGTGTTCCACACGGACCTCGACGTCGAACGTACCAGCGAGGTCCTCGAGGCAATCCAGTCCGGGGGCCTAGAGGTCGCTATTGTCGGTGAGCGCACGGCCATCGGTGTCGGCGGTCGCTCGTCGGGGTCCGAGTTGCTCACGCCCGAGAATGCAGACGCTAGCGTCGTCCAGGCCGTCAGGGACCGCATCCAGGACGACCGCGTGAAGCTGTTCTGCACGCACTGTCAGGACTGGGAGCACGAGACGAAAGTCCGGCGCGTCAGCGACCAGCCGGAGTGCCCGCACTGTGGGTCGACACGCGTCGCGGCGCTGTCGCCGTGGGCCGAGGATACGGTGACGGCGGTGCGCGCCGACGACAAAGACGACGAGCAGCGCGACCGCACCGAGCGCGTCTTCCGGAACGCAAGCATCGTCCAGAGCCACGGCAAGAAAGCGATTATCGCGCTGTCCGCGCGCGGCGTCGGCCCGCGGAACGCCGCGCGCGTCATCAACCGCCACCGCGAGGACGAGGCCGACTTCTACCGGGACATCCTCGAACGCGAACGCGAGTACGCCCGCACGAAGGCGTTCTGGTAGTTACAGGTCGCGAAATGCCGCTTCGAGGTCGTCGCGGTCCATCTCGCCGACGACGTCGTCGAGTTCGTTGTCGAGTTCGTCGCGGCGCTCGACGAGCTGCTGGTAGGTGTCGCTTTCTTCCAACTGGGTGGCGCGCTTCTCGTCCTCGAGCGCCGCGATTTTCCGGGAGACGGCGAAGAACTGGCGGGACTGGTCGCCGAACGACGACAGTTCGAGGAGGTTTTCGACGGTTTCCTGGATTTCCGATTGATCGACGGGCTTGGTGAGGTACGTGTCGAAGGGCATCTCCGCGATGTCGAAGTCGGGGTCGACGGCGGTCACCATTGCCACCCGGCAGTCGAGGCCGCGTTCGCGGAGGCGGTCGAGCACTTCGTCGCCGGATAGGTCCGGCATGTGGCGGTCGAGGAGGACGACGTCGACGTCCTCGTCGGCTGCGTCGAGGGCTTGCTCCCCGTTCGTCGCGGTTCGGACCTCGTACTCGTCGGGGAGCCAGAGCGCGTACGCCTCCGCGACGTTCGCCTCGTCGTCCACGACGAGCACGATCGGCGCGTCGTGGTCGAGGCTCCCGTCCGCGGCGCTTTCAGTAGACATCACTCGCCACCTGCTTCGACGTGCCGGTACTTGGATGTAGTGGCACCTCGACGAAACGCTGCCGCAGGGTGTCAGCATCCCGAACAGTCATTCGGTGTCGTCGCTCTCGCTCCGGCGAACACCCGCGAACTCGAAGCGCGCACCGCCCGCCTCGCTGTCGGTTACGGCGACTTTCCAGCCGTGCGCGTCCGCGATGCTCTCAACGATGTTCAGCCCAAACCCAGTGCCGTCGTCGTCGGTGGTGAACCCGTAGTCAAAGACATCCTCACGGTCGTCTGCGGGGATTCCGGGACCGTCGTCGGCAACGTAGAAGCCGTCGCCGGCAGTTAGCGGCCCAACTTCGACGGTGACGTCGTCCCCACCGTGGCGGACCGCGTTCCCGAAGAGGTTCTCGAACAGCGACAGCAGGCGCTCGCGGTCCGCCTGCACGACGACAACCTCCTCTATGTGGAGCGTCGCCGCGGGGCCGCCGACGGTCTGCCACGCTTCCTCGGCGACGGAAGCCGGCGTGACGGGTTCGGGTTCGCCAACAGTGTGGCCTTGCTTCGTGAGCGTGAGCACGTCCTCGATGAGGTCGCCCATGCGCTCGTGGATGTGTTCAAGTTCGTCGAGGTACTCGGACGGGTCATCGGCGTTCTTCGCGAGCGCGACCTGGGCGCGCGCCGTGTTCAGCGGGTCTCGGAGGTCGTGGCTGAGAATGCCCGCAAACCGTTCCAACTGCTCGTTCTGTCGTTCGAGCTTGCGCTCGCGCTCCACGCGGTCCGTGACGTCGCGCATGATGCCGGAGAACACGCGCTGGCCGTCGTACTGGTGCTCTTCGAACGTAATCGAGAGCTGGACTTCGTGGCCCTCCTTGTGTTCGCCGGGAAGCTCGATACCGTTCCAATCGAACGTGCGCTCGCCCGTCTCGACGTACTCCGCGATTGCCGCGTGGTGGGCGCTCTGGAAGCGCTCGGGCATCACGGTCGTGAGCGGTTCGCCGACGAGTTCGGCGGGCTCGTAGCCGAACACGCGCTCGACCGAGCGGTTCGCGAACAGAATTCGGCTGTCCGCGTCGATACTGATGATGGCGTCCGACCCGTGCTCGACGAGCGTCCGGAAGAACGACTCGTCCTCGACGACCCCCGCTGGTTCGATGTCCGTACTCATCGCAGGTACGTCAGCACGAATGGCGACCAACCGGATTACTCTGACGCCAACTCAAGCGCACACCACAACGCGTTCTACGCGCCAGCCCTGAGGCCTGGACATGAGCGAGGAGACGCGCTACCTGCTGTGGCCGGACGGCCTGCGACCGCCGGACGTCGACGTGCCGGACGGCTACGCGCTCCGCACGACCAGGCTGACCGGTCGGGACCGCGAGGCCGTCGAGGAACTGCTCGAAGCTGGCAGCTGGGACGTCGGCATCGAGGTGTTCCGCGACCGCGTGCTGCCGAACGGTTCGTTCGTCGCCGTCGAACGCTCGACAAACGCTGTCGTCGGGACGTGCTCGGCAATCCACGAGCCGAACGCGGGCGACCACCGCTTCCCGTTCGGCGGCGCGCTGGCGTACCTCGTCGTCGACCCCACGCACCGGCGTGAAGGACTCGGACGCGCACTCGCCGCCGCGGCCACCCGACGGCTGCTGGATGCGGGCTACGACAGCGTGCGCGTCGGCGTCGAATCCGACCGCTATCCAGCGCTCGCACTCTTCCTGAACGCCGGCTACGCGCCCTGTATCCTCGGCGAGAACGACGTCGGCCGGTGGCGCGACGTCTTCGACCACCTCGGGCTGCCGTTCGACCCCGAGCGCTGTCTGCGGCCCTAATCGAGCGCCGCGAGCACGCGCTCCCGGAGGTCGGGGCCGTCCGCCGCAAGTTCGTCCGCGGGCGAGAGGTCCATGTCGTCGTTGACGGTCGTGTCGAGTGCAATCACGTGCGCGCCGGCGCGAGCCGCCGACTCGACGCCGTTTCCGGAGTCCTCGATAACTACGCAGTCCTCGATGTCGACGCCGAGTTCGGCCGCGGCCGCCTCGTAGATGTCCGGCTCGGGCTTGCCCGGCACGTCGAGGTCGGCGGCGTTGACAACCTCGTCGAAGCGCCCGTGGAGGTCGAACGTGTCGAAGGCCATCTCTATCCAGTGCGGGAACGACGACGTGCAGACCGCCGTCGGGACGCCGCGCTCGTCGAGCTCGTCGAGGAAGTCGTGGAAGCCGTCGAGGAGGTCGCACTTCTCCGTGTAGACGGTTTCCGCGCGCTCGTCGTAGAGCTCGAAGTACTACTCTTTCGATAGCTCTGGGTCGTAGTTGGCCGCGAGCCAGTCGTACTGGTCGTAGACGTTCGCGCCGAGGACGTCCTCGGGGCCGACTTCGTCGCCGACCCCAGTCTCCTCGAGAATGCCCTCGACTTCCTGCTCCCAGTACCGCTCGGAGTCCACGATGACTCCGTCCATGTCGAAGATAACAGCGCTGGCCACACCGCGAGTTCGACGCGGACTGCCGTATGCCTACTGGCGAAACGCACGGGTCGAAGCCGATGTCTCGCCGGGGCAACGGTTTTTAGCTCGGGCGACGGAGACTCACACATGGTTGAGGAGACTGAGCGCGACGACATGCTCTGGTACCGCTGCGAAGAGTGCGGATTGATGTTCGACGACAAGGGGGACGCCGAACAGCACGAACAGAACTGTGACGCGGAAGACCCCTCCTACCTCCAGTAGCGGGCCTCAGAGCCGCCTCTAGTCCTCCGACTCTGGTGCGAACAGCTCGAACGAGCGCTCGCCGAGCTCGTCCTCCTCGAAGACGAATACGCGACCGCGCGCCTCTTCGGGGTCGGCTTCGACTTCCGTCGCGTAGCCGTCCGCGCGCACGGTCACGCCCGGGAACAGTTCCTCTTCCTCGCCGGGGTCGAGGAGGACGCGACCGACGCCGGTCGATTCGAGAATCTCGTCGTGGGTCTTCAAGTCGTTCACGTAAACGAGGACGCCCTCGGTCTCCGTCGGGTCCGTGACGAGGACGTGGACATCCTTGCCCGGCCGGCACCGCACCGTCCCGTGGACTTTCTCGGGGACGCCGTTGTAGAACGTGCGGCGGCCGTCCGTGTACTCGACGTAGACGCCCTCTTCTTCGAGGTCGACGCCGAGAGTGCTCGGCGCGATGTCGTTGCGGGCGCTCATGTCTGTGACTTGCGGGTGGGGGTGGAAAAGCCCGCCGTTTGCGTGGTCGACCGCAGGGAGACCACGTTAGAGCGAGCGGCGAACGCGTGCTCGACCGAATGGGAGAGCACGGAACGGCGAACGGTGAACGGAGTGACCCGTGAGCAGTGAGCCGCGAGCAGCGTGGTGCGCCAGTGGCGCACCCCGTTTACGCGAACGCGGAGCGTAGCGATGCGTGAGTAGCGTGACTCGGGATGCTCGCCGTTCGCATAGCGTGGCT
>CAXREU010000037.1:0-3984 GCA_964229715.1 Halobacterium sp. | reverse complement strand
TCGCTCGACGAGCCACACCTGCACGGTCTCGCCGTTTTCGTCTTCGCTCATACCTACGAGAAGGGGTGTGGATGAGTTAGGTCTGTTCGCCCGGCAGCCCATCCTGGCGACCGTCAGCATTTTCGTGTCAGCGAGCGCACTGAACTACATGAATTCCAGAACTATCCTGTCCGCGCTCGGCGCCGGAATAACGACCTTTCTGGTCGTCGCAGTCGCCGTCATTGAGCTGCTCCCCTTCGAGTTCTCCGCGCTCGTCGGTCTCCCCGTGGGCTTGCTCGCCGGTGGGGCCGTATTCGCCGCCGTCGCTGTTCGGTACGACGAGGCCAGTGCAGCGTTGCGGTACGCCGCGGACGCCGCCGCGGGGTTCGGGCTCGCAGTCGTCGTGTTGCAAGCAATGAGCTACGTGAACCTGGCCGGCCTTCGGTCGACGCTTTCCGTCGACGTCACGGTGGCCGTCGCCGTCGTCGCTGGCGTGCTCGCGACGGTCGTGTCGTGGCTAGCGGACCGTGACGAACCGGTCGTATGACTGCCATCGACCGGGCGTGGGCGCAACCGTGCCGCCCCCATCACTATTTATTGGTCCAGCGTTTGCGACTGTATGCTCACACGGTTCCTCGACGGCGAGGTCGAAGCGACGGGCGCGTACCTCGCGGAGGTGATTTACGGCGCGAACGATGGCATCGTCACGACGTTCGCTGTCGTCGCCGGCGTCGCTGGGGCGGCACTGGACCCCGGTATCGTCGTCGTCCTCGGGGTCGCGAACCTCCTCGCGGACGGGTTCTCGATGGGGATGAGTAACTACCTGAGCCGTCGGTCGGACGTCGGGTATCGTGCCTCGGTCGGCGCCACGACCGGCGACGAGAAACCACCAGTGAACACTGCCGTCGTAACGTTCGTCGCGTTCGTCGTCGCCGGCTGGACGCCGCTGCTCCCGTACATCGCCACCGCTCAGCCGTTCTTCGAACTGTCTGTGCTCGTGACTGCGGTGACGTTCTTCGTCGTCGGCGCCAGCCGTGCGCTCGTCACGCGCCGCAGCTGGTACTACAGTGGCGCCGAAATGCTCGCCGTCGGCCTCCTCGCCGCCAGCGTCGCGTACGCGGCGGGTGCCGCGCTGAGCGGGGTCGCCTGAAAATGGTTGTCTCGCGGTCGACGCGTTTCCTCGCAATCGCGGCCGGCGTCTTCGCGCTCGTCCTCGTCGTCCCCGTTCCGGGGTTGTCCCGTCCCGGAGTGTTCGCACTCGCAACGATGTGCTTCGCCGCCGTCCTCTGGGTGACCGAGGGGCTCCCGCTCCCGGCGACGGCGCTCTGTGTCCCCGTCCTCCTGACTGCGTTCGGCGTCTTCCCGACGATGGCCGACGCCCTCCAGGGATTCGCCGACCCCATCATCTTCTTGCTGCTCGCCGGCTTCGTGCTCGCCGAAGCGCTCCAGAAGCACGGCATCGACCGTCGAATCGCCTACTACCTCGTGGTTGCGCTGGGCACGTCGTCGCGGCGCATCGTCCTCGCCGTGATGGCTGCGACCGCGGCGCTCTCGATGGTCGTCTCGAACTCCGCGACCACGGCGATGATGGTGCCCATCGCGCTCGGCATCGCGCGCGAACTGACCGCTGACCGTGAGGTCGACGAGTCCCCGTCGAATCTCGAACGCTCGCTGCTGCTCGGAACAGCGTACGCCGCGAGCATCGGCGGCGTCGGTACGCTCATCGGAACACCGGGGAACGCCATCGTGGCGGCGCAACTCCAGACGCAGCTCGGCTACCGACTGGGATTCCTCGACTGGCTGGTTGTCGGCGTCCCGCTCGTCGTGGTCGGTATCCCGGTGGCGTGGTACTTGCTCGTCTATCGGCTGTTCCCGCCCGCGAACGCGGACGCCGGCCGCGCGAGAGCGCACGCAGCGAGCGCGCTCAACGAGCTCGGACCGCTGAGTCGCGCCGGACGCCGAACGGTCGCGATTACGGCTGTCACCGCGGGACTGTGGATTCTCGGCGGCCTCGACTTCCTCTTCGTGGGCGTGCTCCCGCCCGCATGGTTCGACACGCTGTTCGGCGGCGCGGGGAGCGTGGTCGGCGTCCCACACCAGGGCGTGCTGTTCTACGTGCTGGTCGGACTGGCCGCCGTGCCGACGCTGTTGGCCACGGGCACCATCGAGTGGGAAGACGCTGCGGACATCGACTGGGGAACGCTCGTATTGCTCGGTGGCGGCCTCGCGCTCGCAGACGGGCTGGCCACGACCGACGTGACGCGCTGGCTCGCCGACGCCACCTTCGCCGGACTCGGCGGGATGCCGGTGCTTGTGGTGGTCGTCACTGTCGTCGTTGTCACCGTGTTGTTCAGCGAACTCGCGTCGAACACGGCCGTCGTCGCTATCTTCGCGCCGATACTCGTCACCCTCGGCCCGGAGTACGCACCGGCACTCGGTACGTCGCCCGTGGCCGCGTCCGTGTTCCTCGCGGTGGCCGGTGGCGTCGCGGCGAGCTTCGGTTTCGCGCTCCCGGTGGCGACGCCGCCGAACGCCATCGCGTTCGGCACGGGGAACTTCCGCCGAGAGGACATGCTCCGTGCGGGCGTTCGCCTCGACGTTCTGATGGTCGTCGTCGCGACGGTCCTGCTGTTCGGCGTGTTCGTCGCCCTCCGGCCAGTCGGATAGCATACTCCTGCGAGCGACAGGGTTTTTCGCGGTGCTCCCCACACGTCTCCCGTGAACGTACGGGGCGAGGTGACCGCTGTCGACGATGTCCGGTCCGTGAACACGCAGTACGGCGACCGGGACGTGCTCGACGTCCACGTCCAGCCGGACGCGGACAGCGACGCGGCCGCCGACGACCCCGGGGCGTCCGTGCGCGTAACGCTGTGGGGGAAGTGGACGGAAACCGTCCAGTACCTCGAATCCGGGATGGAACTGCTGGTGACGGAGGCCGAGGAAGACGAGTGGAACGGCGATGTCCAGTATTCGACGAGCAAGGAGTCGTCCGTGGTCGTCGAGCCGGACTTCCTCGTGGACGTGACGAACATCCGGTCGTTCGTGCAGTGTCCGCGGCTCTACTATCTGAACAAGCTCTCCGGGCTTCCGCTGAAGTACCCGGTGACGAAGGGGACCATCGTCCACGAGGTGTTCGGGGACTTGCTCCGCGGCCGCGACCTAGACGACGCCGTCGCGGAGCGCGTGAACGACGCCGGCCTCGAGCTCGGCCTCCTAGGGCGCGACCGCGAGGAAGTCGAAGCGGACGTGCGCGCGAACGCCGCCGCTATCGAGGGGTGGCTCCAGCAGGGCCACCTCTCCGGGGACGGCGGCACCACCGAGGACGCCGCGGAGGGCTGGCGTGCGGGCGACGACTGGCGCTCGGAGTACACCCTGATTTCGGAGACGTTCGGCATCAAGGGCCGCTGTGACGCCATCCGTCGCGGGATGCCGGTCGAACTGAAGACGGGAAAGAACACGAACCGCGACCCGCGCTTCCACGACAAGGTGCAGGCGGCGTGTTACGCGCTGATGTTGGACGACCGCGGCGTGAACGCCGACACCGGCACGCTCCTCTACACGAAGAACGCGGCTGTCGACCGCAGCGAGGAGTCCGGCGACCTCTCGCCCGCCAAGGAGTTCTCCATCGGGAAGGGGTTCCTCGACTTCGTCGTCCGCCAGCGCAACCACCTCGCCGCCATCGAGTACGAGGGGAGTCCGCCGACGGGCTTCGAGGCGGACGCGAAGTGCGAGTACTGCTTCGAGCAGGACACCTGCATGGTGGTGTCGGGCCGCCTCGACCAGGAGTCGAAGGCCGGCCAACTCGGCGAGCCGCTCCCCGACGAGGAGCGCGCGTACTTCGACGACATCTACGCCGCAATCGAACGCGAACGCGACACCGTCCACGACGAGTACCGCAAGCTCTGGGAGCAGACCGCCGAAGAGCGCGCGGCCGACGACCGCGCGGTCGGCGCCCGCGAACCCGCGGGCCACGCGGCGCTCCCGGTCGGCCGGGGGGGGGGGGCC
>CAXREU010000036.1:0-22848 GCA_964229715.1 Halobacterium sp. | reverse complement strand
GGCGGCCGGGTCGAGCGTCGCCAGCAACGGCGTGCGGGTGTAGCTGGCCAGCGCTGTGACGAGCCCGAGTACGACAACGCCAAGGTAGTACTCGGTCCAGGAGAGTTCGTCGCGTTCGACGACTTCGAGGTAGACGTCAATTTCGTCTGCGCGGCGGTCGAGTTCGACCATCTTCGAGGTGTCGTCGTACTGGACGATGCCCAGGGAGTGGAGTTTCGGCAGGTGGTTCTGGTGGAGCGTCACGTAGACGCTCTGGCGGGCCTGCCGCGGTGCAGGCGACTCTCCGAATTCGGCGGCGGCGATGTCGTTAGCGAGCGAGCGCAGGTCTCGTGGGTCCTCGTCGCCGAGGAGTTCGAGGACGCGCCACCGCCGGTCGTTGCTCAGTACGTCGTGAATTTCTGCTCTGTCCAGTGGTTCGTCCCCATCCCGTTGTGCAAGCATGCATGTCCCTCTCGTGCCTCGACCCGGGAATCCCCCGTTCCACGGACCGAGACCACACAACCACTGTGCCACAGTGGAAGGTATAGTTAATTGACGACAACCGTTCCGGACCGTGAATATTTCCGCACTTCTTGGGACGTAATTGACACGAACCCCTATTGTTACACATAGTATATGTTCGCCTGATGGGGGTAGACCGTGACGAAGCCGACGTCCTTCGGACTGCTATCAGTCGGCGACGGGTCTTCCGGGTGTTCGAAGACGGCGGTGCGACGCGGTCGGACGTACAGATGGCCCTAGACGTGTCGCGTTCGACTTCCCACCGCGTCGTGAAAACGTTCGAATCCCTGGGAATCGTCAAACGCCAGAACGGCACCTACGAACTGACACCGTTCGGTCGCGTGGTCCACGAGGAGACCGAGCGCGCGACGAGCACTGTCCGCGTCGCCCGCCTGCTGTCGCCGCTGTTGAGCACGCTCGAAGCGACCGACGAACCACTCGACCTCCACGCCTTCGGCGGCGCGACCGTGACCGAGCCCGAGGCTGGCGACCCCTACAGTCCGGTGCGACGGTTCCTGACGCTCGTAACGGAAGCCACCCAGATTCGAGAGCTCTCGCCGGCGACACCCGACCCAGCCTACCAGAGCACGCTCTACGACCGGGTACAGGACGAGTTACAGGACGAATTACAGGCCAAGATACTCTACCCGGCTCCGGTCGTCGACCACCTGCGCAACGAGAACGGCGACGTGTTCGAACGCGCCATCGACGACGGCTCGCTCGGCATCTGCGTCGGCGACCCGCCGGCGTTCCGGCTGGTTCTCGCGGACGACCACGTCTACCTCGGCGGGTACAACGTGGAAGCGTCCCAACTACGAATCGTCGCCGACACCGCCAACCCCGACGCCGTGGAGTGGGCGACGCGCTGTTTCGAGAACCACTGGGCGAATGCGACACCGTACGACGCGTATCTCGACGGCGAGCAGTAGCCGAACGACGTCCCGCTGGCGAAGTTTACGACGCTCACTCCTCGGCCGTCGTTCCGCTCCGAGTCGGTGTCGTCAACCCCAAGGCAGACGTCGGCGCCGACGTGGCAGTCGGTGTCGGCGTCGCCGTAGCAGTCTCGTTCTGTGGTGCCGTGGTGGTCGATGGCTCCGTCGGCGTCTGTGTCGTGGTCGCAGTCACGTTCTCTGCCGTGGTCTCGTTTCTCGCCGCGGTAGTTCCGGTCCTCGTCGATGTCGTCCCGCTCGCTACTGTAGTCGTCGTCTCGTTCTGCTCCGGGGTCGCGGTCGTCCCGTTGTGCGCTGCGGTTGTTACGTTCCACGTCGACGCAGTGGTCGGCGGAGCCGTTGTGGTGTTCGCGGTCGTTCCGGCCTGTCCGGTTCCGTTCACGTTCGAGAGAACGAGTCCACTTCGGTCGTCGACGGTGATGGACACGCCGACGGTTTCGGTGTCCGCGAGCGAGGCGACGACGATTCCGCCGGTGAAGCCGACCAGCACGACGACCATAACGACCACGACGACGCCCACTTCACGCGTCACCGTCGTCACCTACATCCGGCAGGTCGCCACCATCAGGTATCTCGCGGCCGCCCCGTGACTCCCCGTGCACTGTCGATTCCTGCCCGGCAGCGAACACCACGGCGACGAACGCGACAATCAGTGCTGCGCCGGCGAACACGCCGACACTCACCGGTTCGAGGTCCCGGTAGGCGACGTACCCACTGTAGACTGCGAGCGCGCCGAACCCCGCAAAACTCAGCTTGAGGTCGCGAGTCGTAATCGTGAACGCGTCGTCGCTCGCGACGTCCACCGTCGGCTGGGAGTCGTCGACCCAGTCCATCCCCGTCGGCTCGCCGAGCTCCCCGACTAGCCGAGCGTCGACGTCGTCCGCTCGCGGGTCGTTCGTCGACTCGCCGCGCGCGAACGTGTAGAGTTCGGAGGCGATGAACGCGACGACGGGGACGCCGACGAGTACTGCGAGGCCTGTCGGCGTGTTCGCGAACAGCACCACGTGGCCGACGTACGGAATCGCAAACCAGACCTCGCCCGTGACACTCGTCGCGGGCACGAGTGCCGGGTCGGGGTCGTCGTTGGCGTCGCCACGCGTACGGAACGCCAGCCCGTCCTCGCCATCGACGACCTCGACGATGCGGTGCGTGACGGGTGTCGACTCGTCGGAACGGACGAACGTAATGACGTCCCCGGCTTCGAGCGTGGACGGGTCGACGTCGTCGACGACGACGGAGTCGCCGGGGGAGAGCGTCGGCTCCATACTGCTGGAGAGGACGACGTAACTGGAGTCGGCGCCGACCAGCCACGGCGCCGCCTGAATCACAAACAGGGCGACGACGAGGACGGCGAGCACGGTTGCGAGGGCGCTGGCAGCGCGGCGGACAGTGGTCACGGCGACCACCCCGCGGTGCCGTGGGCGAGCAGCGAAGCTGTGTTGGGTATCATTACTGCCATGGGTTCGTCGGGTCGGTGTGGCGTCATTGTCTGGCGAACAGTTCGAGTGCGAACGACAGCGATTCGCCGGCAGCCTCGAAGGGCGTCTGGAGCGTCCAGTCGAGCGTGAGACACGCCGGCTCGCAGCCGACGCAGCCGTCGTCGCCGACGCAGTCGTAGACGACGAAGTGACTGAGGCCGCTCGGCTGGCCGCCGGGATTCGTGCCGGCGAACACGCCGGTCGCGGTCGTCGCGCAGTCCCAGCGGTACGTCACGACGCCGTCACCCGGGTCGTTTCCCGCGGAGCCGCGCCCGCCGCCGGCGTGGGCCGGTTTGCCGCCGCCCTTGACGTCGACGCGGCAGAGCTCGATGTCGTCGGTGGCGAGGTCGACGCCACGGACTTCGTCGCCGTCGCCCTTCCAGTGGACGCCGGTGATTTCGACCGTTGTGGAGTCGTCGAGCAGCAGCGAGCCCGGGATGTCGCCGACGGCCAGTGAGTCGCCGGTCTCCTCCGCGACGAACGCGCCTCCCTGGAGTTCGACCTTGCCGACTTCGCGGCAGCCGCCAGCACCGAGTCGGATGCCGTCCGCGAACGCGTCGAGCAGCCCGGCCAGCGACCCCTCGAAAAACGTGGTATCGGCGCCCCCGCAGGTGGGTTCGTACGCGAGCGTGACGTCGATTTCGTCGGCAAGCGCCGACGGCGCACCGTCGGTCCGGAGCCAGACGCGGCCCGGATTGTCGCAGACGCGCAGCGCGATAGTCGCCGTGCCCGACGCCGGGCCGTTCGACGGGTCGACGTCGGGAAACGAGAGCGTTACCCCGTCCTCTTCGACGAACGACGCGGGGAACGCGGCCGAGTCCTGCTCGGGCGTCGTCGTGACTTCGCCGCCGGAATCGACCAGCGTCGCGAGCTGGAGGTCCAGCGATCCGGACGCCACGTCGTTCGACGGGAACAGCTGCCCGTCCGTGAGGAACGCGTGCGTCCCGACACCCGCTGCGCCGCCGACGCTCGCCGCGCCGGCGAGCGTGACACCGCGAAGCAGTGCGCGCCGCGATACGTCAGGCATCGCCGCTTCCCCCCGTTCCCGTGTGGGACACGACTGGAAGCACGCCGACTGAAGGCATACTTATTGACGCGCTTAGGCGTTCAAGGTGCGGCTTAATCCGGCAGCGAACAGTCACGGTCCACCACACGACCCGACCGTGAACGACAGCGACGTGGCGACGCTGTCGCCCTGTATTCGATTCCCCGTCTCCGCCGGCAACGACCACGAGACGCCGACGCAGACCCCGCCGTCGGAAGCGATGCAGTCGCCACCGAGCGGGACGCCGTCCGCAAGCGCCTCGTCCGCTTCGACGAGCGACCCGTTCACGAGCGTTGTCTCCGCAGCGTCGCGGTCGCCGTCACAGCCCCCGAGCCCCAGCACGCCGAGCGACCCCGTGTCGTACCAGACTGCGACGTCGAGGGCGTCGGCGAGTTCACCGCGGTCGCCGGTCGCGTCGCCGGCGCTCCGCTCGGGCTCGTTCCGACCGTTCTCGCTGTTCGCGGTGAGCGCGAGGGAGAACCACACGCGAGCGTTCTGGTCGGTGTCAGGCGTCACGCGGAACGCCACGGTCCCCGAGTCGCCCGGCTGCGCGTTCCCGACGTCGAGCACTGGGCCGTTGCTGTCGTCGCCGCGGTCGACGACCGCGCCGTTGTACGTCTCCCGCCAGTCTACGCGGACCGACGGGTCGCTACCGACCGTCGTCGACGACTGGTACGCGACCGCGTCCGAAGTGAGCGCGGCGAGGCCCGCTACCGACGTCGCACCAGCCAGCGCAGCGGACCCGAGCAGTCGACGCCGGCTCAACCCCATGTTACGCCTCCGTGAACGGGCTCATCGTCCCGTCGTTGTTCCGGCACTGCACCGCCGCGAACGTGAGGTCGAAAGTCACGCTGTCGCCCTGTACGGCGTTCCCAACGCTCGCGGGGAGCGTCCACTCGAAGCCGACGTACCGGACCTGCTCATCCCCCGGCTGGTCCTGCGGGAAGCAGTCGCGGCCGGCGGTTTCGGGATTACCGTCCAATGGGAGTCCGTCGCCGACCGCCGCGAGCAGTTCGCCGAGCGTTCCCTCGAAGACGAGTGGCGTCTCGTCGCCGTCGTCGTACCACAGCGTGACTTCGATGGCGTCGAGGAGTTCGCCCGCGCTGGAGCCGTCGACGGGGTCGTCCTCGACCGGGGCGTCCAGTTCCGGCTCCGTGACCGCGCCCTCTCTGTTGGCGTCCAACGAGCCGCCGAGCCAGACGTAGCCGGGCTCGTCGAACAGGTGGACGCTGTAGGCGACCGACCCCGAGTCGCCGGGTTTCACGTCGTCGAGGTCGATAACTGGTCCTTCCACGACGAAGCTCGGGGGGTCCACGAACTGCTCGCGGTACGTCTGCTCGACGTCGACGCGGTCGGCCTCGTCAAGGTCACCGTACGGCGTCCCGTGGACGTCCATCGCGACGTCGTCGCGGGTCCGTATCGGGTCCTGGATGCCGTCAGGCTCCTCGACCGGCGGGCTGTTCGTGAGGAGTTCGTCGGGATTGTTCGGGTCGTTCTCGTACCGGTCCGGGAACGCGTTGACGTACTCGGTCCCGTTCCCCCGGTTGTACGTCTGTTGCCAGTTCAGTCGCGCGTCCATCGTCCCCGCGGTAATCGTGTTATCCTCGAACGTCTCGGTGTCGTTGAGGTATGCGGTCGTGCCGAGGCCGGCGCCCGCCGACGCCAGCCCGACGCTGCCCAGCCCAGCGAGTACGTTGCGCCGCGAGAGCCGGTAGTGTTGCTTGTCGTCGGTCATAGTTGGTTCCCGGACGGGAGACCCACCGGCGGAGTCGAACCGCCGCTCCGCGGCCGCCGCGGCACGGGCCCGATACGGTAGGTCCGTGTTCCGAGTGGGTTAGTCGCCTGCACGCTCAGCTGGGCGCAGTGTAGTTTCCCGCCTCGTAGAGGATGCCCTCGTCGGGGTCCGTAATCTGGACATCCACGGAACGGCTCGAGCCGTCCGTCGCGGGGTCGGTCGTCGTGTACGACAGCGTGTACGCGGGGTCAGTAATCGCGCCGACGATGTCGTTCAGAATCTCGTCGAAGTCCGCGCTCGCGATGTCCAGCCACGTGCCGTCGTCGACGTTCTCCGCGATGTCGCGCTTCGAGACGCTCCCGGAGCCGACGCTCACCGGCGCCACGGCGTAGAACGAGAAGTTCCCGTCGTCAAGGAATGTCTCGATATCCGACCGGCTGAACCGCGTGTCTGCGTCGGTCTCAGGCGATGCGCCGACATCGGTGATGTCGATGACAATGCGCTGGGCACCCGACCGGAACACGGACAGCGAGGCGCCGGCGCCGTCCTGGGCGGCGGCGTTGCCGGTCGCGACCGCCAGCGCGTCGAGGTTGTCCTCCGGTGTGTCGCCGCCGCCGGACGCGCTCAAGCCGTTGACGGCGGTCTGGAACGTCGACGCGTCGGTGAAGTCCTGGTCCAACTCCTCGAGGTCCTTGAACGAGACGAGCGCGTAGCGGGCGTCGATACCGGCGCTCTCGATGTCGCTCGTGAGTGACGTGACTTCGCTCTGCAGGGTGCTAATCTCCCCGCTCATGCTCCCGGTGTCGTCGAACACGACGACGATGTCGACGATGCCGCCGGAGTCAAAGGCGACATCCAGCGTCTGTGCACAGCTGTCCTCACAGACCGCGAAGTTCGACGCGGTGAGGTCGCCGGCGTTCCCCGCTGGCGTGTCGACGCGAACACGGGCGTCGACGGCCGGGAAGCCCGAGGCCGCGTCGGGACCGACCGAGAGCAGGTTCGAGAAGGCGTCGTCCGTCGGCCCGGGTTCGAACCCGCAGTCGACGCACTCGGCGTCGTCGCCGTCCGCACACGGGTTGTGCGTGCCGTCGTTGTTCCGGCACTGCTCGGCGTGGAACTCCAGGTCGAAGCGCACCGAGTCGGACTGAATCTCGTTGCCGACCGCCGTCGGAACCTCCCAGTCGATGCAGAGGCAGGCGTTCTCGGCGTCGACGCCGCCGGCGTAACACTCCTGGTCGCCGGGCGCGAGGAAGCCGCTCTCGCCGGCGTCGCTGTTGCCGTCCCCGTCGAGGGGGACCCCGTTCCGGATGGCCGAGAGGAACGCCGCCAGCGACCCCTCCCAGACGTCGGCGATTTTCGTCGCGTCGCCGGGGTCGAACTCGTCTTCGGGCTCGGACGCGTCGACATCGACCGAACAGTAGTCGACGTCGACGGTGACGTGCTGCGCGAGCTCGCCGTTTCCCGGGCCGGTCGTGTCGTCGACGTCGGTCTCCGGTTCGGGCTGCCCGTTCTCGTCGTTCGCCGTGAGCTCGCCACAGACCCACAGGTACGCGGGGTTCCCGTCGATGCGTGGACAGAACGCCAGCGAACCGCTGTCGCCGGGCTTGACGTCGGAGAGCTCGCCGCTGACCGTGCCGCTTCCGTCCTGAGTTCCCTGGACCTGGCCGGAACCGGCCATCCCCTGGTCCCAGTACGAGTAGTAGTCGACGAGCAGGTCGAGTGTCCCCGCGGTGATGGTGCTGTTCTCGAAGGATTCGGTGTCGTTGAGGTACGCGGACGTGCCGAGCCCAGCGCCCGCCGACGCGAGGCCGACACCGCCCAGTCCTGCCAGTACCTTCCGCCGCGAAAGCCGGTAGCGTGGATTGTCGTCGGTCATGGTTGCTCCCCCCTCGGGGAAGACCCACTGGCGGAGTCGAACCGCCGACCGCCGGCGACACGGCAGCCCACGAATGAGCCGCGAGCGCGTCGACAAGTGCCAGCGTGGGTTGTGCGCGCCATCGCTACGCGCCGCTGAACGGGTCGTCGTTGTTCCGGACCTGCTCGGCGTCGAACCGGAGCGTGAACGTCACCGAGTCGCCCTGGACGTCGTTGCCGACCCCGGGCGGGAGCTCGAACAGCTGGTAGTAGTGGACGTCCGCGCTGTCGCTGGCGCTCCCGACCTCGATCGGCGTGCCACTCGGGTCGCTGAGCAGTACGCCGTCGCGGTACACGTCGTGGGCTCCGTCGAGGGTCGTGTAGTGCGCCCCGCCGGACGTGACGCCATCGAGGTCCGGCGTTTCGTACCCGGCCAGCCACGTGTCGTTGTGGTCGGTGGTCTCGTCGAGGCCCTGAAGCTTCGCGCGGTCGGACCCGGCCGTCGTGTCCTTGCTACCCCAGAGTGTCGTGAGCAGCGCGGCGCCGAGGTCGCCCGGCGCGGCGGTGTCGGTCTCCGCTTCCGGGTTGTCGCCCTCGGCGTTGCTGTAGTCCTCGTCGACCGACGTGACCTGCACGTAGCCGGGGTTGCCGTCGATTTCGACGTGCCAGTCGAGGATGAACCAGTCGCCCGGCTTCGCGTCGTCGACGGTGATGGTGATGGTGTTCCCGTCGGCCGTGTCGTCGGCGTCCTCGTCCGTGGAGTCGACGACGGGGTCCGGGAGGTCCGGGCTCTTGTCGTCGACGTCCACCGATACCATCATGTTCAGCGCGCCCGCGGTCAGGCTGTTGTCCTCGAACGACTCGGTGTCGTTGAGGTACGCGGTGGTGCCGAGGCCGGCCCCCGCCGAGGCGAGCCCGACGCCGCCGACGCCAGCGAGCAGTTTCCGCCGTGTGAGTTCGTATCGTTTGTCGGTCATCTGTGTCGCTCCCCTGTCGGGGAAACCCACCGGCGGAGTCGAACCGCCGTGGTGCGGCTCGGTGCCGCGTCGCGCCAGCGTGGGTCGTGGTCTGGTCGCTGCGTCCTACGTCGGCGCGGTCGTCGTGCCGTCCGTGGCGCCGTCGCTGCCCGTGCCGTCGTTGTTCCGGCACTGTTCGGCGTAGAAGCCGAGGTCGAAACTCACGGTGTCGCCCTGAATTTCGTTCTCGACCTCGCCGGGAATCTCCCAGGCGAATCCGAGACAGTAGCCGACGTGCGGGTCGAAGCAGGCGCGTCCCTCGGCCGTCCCGTCGGCGTCGAGCGGGATGCCGTCGCCATCGGAGAGCGTCGAGAGTGCCTCGTCGAGGGTGCCCTCGAAGAACACGAGCTCCGAGGTGAACAGCCCAGCCAGCGCCTCGAACGTCCCCGGGAGGCCGCTTGGGTCGTCGACGTCCCGGTAGAACGTAGGGTCGTTCCCTGCCGACCCGTCCTCGCCCGCCATCGCGGTCAGCGTCGCGTCGTTGGCGTCCGGGCCGATACCGACGGTGTAGACGTCGGTCGCGGGTGCGGGCGAGACCGCGCGGGCGTCGTCTGCCGCACTCGTCGGCGAGATGTACGGCGTGCCGTCAGCGCCCGAGAAGGAGTTCCCGTTCGAGAAGACGAGGTCGACGGCCTCCGCCTGCATGCGGCCGTTGTCTCCGAGTTCGGTCTGAGCCCTCTGAACGCCCTCACCGATGAACGTGCCTTCCGCGACGTCGACGTCCGCGTACGGGTCCGCGGAGCCTGCACCGATGATGGATGCGAGCGTCTGCCGGAGCCCGTCAAGCGCGCCGCCCGACGCGGTCAGCGACGAGAGGTCGTCCGTCAACCCTGCTCCGAGTTGGACGTGCGGCGACCCGCCCGAGGAGCCATTGAAGAACACGACGCCGACCTGCGAGTCGGCGCCCAAGGAGTCGAGTTCGTTCACGAGGTTCTTCGCGCCCCGCTCGACGAGGTCGATTTTCGTCGTCTCGTCGTGTCCGAGGATTGGGTCGTCATCGTCGACGACGCCGCCGAACTCGTCGTACAGCATCGAGCCGGAGACGTCGATGGTAAGCATGATGTCCGCGCGGTTCACGCGGTTGTCACAGTCCTCGTCGTACCACAGCCGGACGTCGATGTTCTCCGCGAGGTCCGCGGAGTTCTCCGCGTCGACTTCCTGCTCGGGTTCCGGGTGCGCGCCGCCGCCCTCGGAGACGTTGCCGGCCTGCATCCAGACGTAGCCGGGGTTGTCACAGAGGTGGAGGCTGAACGTGATTTCGCCCCTGTCGCCGGGTTTCACGTCGGACAGCGAGACCAGCGAGTCCTGCTCGCCGAAGCTCTCCTCGTAGTTCTGGCCGAAGTTCTCGCAGGTGAGGTGGTCGACGAGGTTCCGGCCCTCGTCGCTGTACTGGAACTGCTCGTCGTCGACGATAATGGACTGCTCGCCGTCGCCGTCGTGGTCCGGGTGCGCGTTGACCAACTCCCAGGATTCGGTCGGCCCGTAGTAGGACTGCTGCCAGTCGACTTTCAGGTCGAGTGTCCCAGCGGTGATGGTGTTCCCCTCGAAGGACTCGGTGTCGTTGAGGTACGCGGACGTCCCGAGGCCCGCGCCCGCCGACGCCAGGCCGATACCGCCGAGTCCCGCCAGCACCTTGCGGCGGGAGAGCTCGAACGAGGTGGATTTGTCACTCATCGTTCCTCAGGTCTCCGTGGTGGTGGTCTCGGCGCCGTTGCCGGCGAACGGGTCGCTGTTGTTCCGGGACTGTTCGGCGTCGAAGACGAGGTCGAAGCTCAGCGAGTCACCCTGAATCTCGTTGCCGACTTCCGTCGGGATTTCGAGCAGCAGGCAGAACTCCGCGGTGTTGATCGAGGACGGTTCCTCGCTGCCGCCGAGCGTGACGCCCGTGCTGTACGTGTCGTGGGCTTCTTGGAGAGTGGTGTAGTGAGTGTCCTCGTCGACAACACCGCCCTCGTCACGCGAGGAATTCCAGCTCTCGGCCTGACTACCGCCATCGACGTTCGTCGTCCCGTCCAATCCGGAGAGGCCGCTGCGGTCTCCCGAGTCGTCGTAGTTGTCCCAAATGGTCGCGAGAATCGCGTCGTCAAGTTCGCCTTCACCGTTTTCGTCCTCCGGCTCGGGCTCCGTGTAGCCGTTTTCGGCGGACGTGAGGTCTGCGGTACTGACCTCGAGGTAGCCGGGGTTCTCCTCGATGGAGACGTCGAAACAGATGATGGCCCAGTCGCCGGGTTTGACATCGTCGATGGCGACGCCGGTGACTGCTTCACCGTCTGCGGTCGCATTGAGGTCGATGGCGCTCGACCAGTACTCGCTTGCGGCTTCGACGGTCGCAGTGACGCTCATGTCGAGCGTGCCCGCGGTGATGGTGTTGTCTGTGAACGATTCGGTGTCGTTGAGATACGCGGACGTCCCGAGCCCGGCGGCGGCACCGGCGACCCCGATGGTGCCGAGGCCGGCGAGCACACGACGACGCGTGAGTTTGACTTTTTTCGACATAGTCTGGTCGGGCCCAGCCACCGTGGCGGGCGCTACCACATCCCTGTAGAGACACTCCCATAGATAATCGTGCAATTGCACCGAAAACGAGTGATTCGACGACTCTAAGCGGCGTATTGAGATTTTAAGACGTCGCTTCTCGGGCGGCTACGCGCAGCCAATAGTGGTAAATATTCCAATAAAATCTCCTGTGGACGAGTAAGCGAGCCGATAAATAAGCCGACAGGTGACGCGTGACCGAACATGGCGCTCACGCGGTCCTCGGCGCTCGCCGAGACGGACATCCACGACATCCTCCGGAACGACCGGCGTCGCCGCGTCCTCGAACACCTCCAAGAGTCGCTCGGGACTGTCACGCTGCGCGAGCTCGCGGAGATCATCGCTGCCCACGAGTCCGGGGAGCGCCCGCCGCCGCGGCAACTCCGGGAGAGCGTCTACAACTCTCTTCACCAGACCCACCTCCCGAAGCTCGACCGCGAGGGCGTCGTCGCCTACGACGAACACCGTAAGACAGTCGAACTTCAGGCGGGCGCCCGCGACGTCAACGTCTACATGGAAGTCGTCACGAAGTACGGCATCACGTGGGCGGACTACTACCGGACGCTCGCGACCGCGTCGCTGGTCGCCGTCGTCACGGCCGAACTCGACGTCCCCCTCGTAAACGCAGTCCCGGTGTTACTGGTGGTGAGCGCGGCGCTCACAATTATTGCCGCGTCCACCGCCTACCAGCTGTGGACGCGCCGGTGGACGTACCTCCGGGCGCTCCTCGACTGACAGCTCGGACTCCCGACGCATTACTCCTCGGGAAGCGGCGCTTCGAAGATGCGCGCACCACACGACGTACACGAGGCCGCGACGACCGGGACCGAGCGACAGCAGGATTCGACGGTCTCCTCGCCGAGTTCGACGCGGCCGTCGCAGACCGAACACCGGTCGAGCCACAGCCGCAGGCCGGCCAGAAGTTGGGTACGCTGCGCGAACCCGTGGTCGTCCCACGCCGGGTCGGCGTCCGCCAATGCCACCGCTCCGGCGGCGTCAGCGACAAACGCTGCCCGCGACGGCCACTCCGCGACGGACGTGTTCTCGACCCGCGCGACGACCGTCGCACCGCGGAACTCGACGGTCGCGGGGTCGTCGAACGACGTGGGGAGCATGTAGTCGAGCACGCCGTCGACATCGTCGGCGGCGTCCGGCATCACCGAGCGCCAGTCGGTGCGGAACGACCGATCCAGACAGAGGTCGTCGCCGTCGGCGCACGGCACCAGCGCCCCCGTAGTGACGAGCGCGCGCTCCGGGTCGAAGTCGGATCGCGACGGCGGCGAGGTCGCGTTTGTCGGCCCACCGTGCTCGAAGTACGCGAGCACGCGGTCCGGGAGATACCGTTCCGTGAGCGTCGGCGTTCCGGGGATGACGTAGCCGCGGGCGTACACGAGCGCGGTGCCGAGGACGACCAGCGCTACACCGACGGCTGGCGCGACCCAGACGACGAGCGCAAGCCCGGCGACGGCGACCAGCGCGAGGTTCAGGAACGTGCACGGGAGACAACGATTCTCACCCGTGTACTCTGGGCGACGGAGTTCGGCGACCACACGGCGACCCTGCATGCACGGGTGTGGGTCGCCAAGCGAGTTAGGTATCCGTGCGCTAAGGCAGCTGAGCGGCGCGCTAAACCGCTCTCGACAGCACGAGCGCCTTCAGGCGTGCTCGCGGAGTGCGGCGAGCATCTCCTCGATGTCCATCTCCGTGACCGCCAGCGAGTAGCCGTCGCGCTGGGCGAGCGCGGGCGCGTGCTCCCAGAGGTCCTCAGTGGAGAGGCCGTGGAGGAGCACGGCGTTCGGCGTGGGGTTGACGACGCGCAGCGCGACCAGTGGGCTCTCGCCGCGCGAGACGTTCGTAAAGGAGAGCACGCGGCTCGTGGACTGGCCGTAGAGCCGGTAGAACTCGTCGGAGCGCAGCCGGCGGATGGCTTCGATAGAGTCGATGACGGTGTGGCCGGTGACGGTGTCGCGGTCGCCTTCGACGACTTCGGTGGCGTCGACGGCGTCGTACAGTTCGCTGGCGGGGAGCGCGGTCGGGTACTCCTGGAGGTCGAGGACGACCTCACTGTCGAAGCCCGCGGAGAGCACCCGACCGTACTGGCGGATGTGGTCGCCGCCGCGGCGTTCGTCGATGTCCAGCAGCGCCTCGACGACGCGCGTGACGAGCGCGATGCCGGGGCTGGAGCGGCGGCCGCTCTCGTAGTCGGAGACGACAGACGACGAAACGTCGAGCTCGTCGGCGAGGGCGGTCTGGGACACATCGAAGTCCGTACGCCACTTCCGGAGCGTGGCACCAGGGTCGTCGCTGAGCGTGATGTCGCCGGCGATGCGCTCCGCGAGGTCCGCGCGCGGGTCGTCAGTCATGGCCGAAATTCGGGTGCCGCTGGCAAAAAGCCTACCGGAGAACTTCGACACGTGCCGAACACGCGGGTGCGGGACAGCGCGGCACGGATTCGACGCCCGACTCGTGGCGACGGGCGGCGGTTCCGGGACGCCAAACGCTAACGCCGCGACGACCCAAGACAGGACATGGTCAGGCCGTACACCGCCGGCGACAGCGACGCCCTCTGGGCGCTGAAGCGCGGCTTCGAGACGGGACTCGGCGAGGGGACGGGTGACGAGGCCAAACAGGCCGCCTACGAGGCGAAACTCGACGACGCGTACCGCCGCGACTGGCTCGACTGGGTCCAGCGTTGCGTCGGCGAGAACGAGCGCTGCGTGCAGGTCGCCGAGGGCGCGGACGGGCTCGCGGGCTACGTGTTCGTACTCCCCGAATCGATGGCGTTCGTCTGGGACGCCGCCGTCCTCAACGAGATTTACGTCACACCAGCGTTCCGGGGGACGGGCGTCGCGGACGACCTGATGGACGCCGCGCTCGACCTCGCGCGCGAGCAGTCACTGCCGCTGGACCGGCTGGTGTTGGACGTCGACCGGCAGAACGAGCGCGCGAAGGCATTCTACGAGCGCTACGGCTTCGAGCACTGGGGCGAGTTGGTCGCCCGCGACCTCTAGGTCGACGTGATGGCGCCGAGTGCGCCGCCGATACCGCCGAAAACGGCCGGATAGACGACGCCGGCGAGCAGCACGCCGAGCGCGTACTCGGGGTGAATCGTGCTCCCACCGGCGGCGTACTCGAAGACGAACAGGCCGGCGACCGCCAGCACGACGTAACCGGCGACGACGCGAGCACCGATTTGTGCGCCGCCGGACGCGTCAGTAGCGTTCGCGCGGCGCGCGAGCACGAAACCCGCGAGCACGACCACGACGGCGGGCACGAGGTACAGCAGCATTGGCGCGCTCCCGTCGGCGATGAGGTTCCGAGTGGCCTGCCCGCTCCCCAGCGACGGGACGGTGAACGAGACGCCGTGAGCGTTGTAGAACAGCCAGCCGACGGCCTGCCACGTCGGAATCGGGTCGCCGCCGAAGAGCTCCACGATGGTGTTGTAGTTCTGGAGGGAGTCCTGAACGCTCGACCCCTGCCAGAGATACGTGAGGAGGTAGCCGAGCACGTACGCGACCGCGCCTGCGACGGCGCCGACGCCGAGGTCAGTGCCACGGGAGTTACTGGGGACTCGTTCGGACATGGTTGTGATGGTCGCTGTGGAGTAAAAAGGCTTTGTGGCACTACTGTGGAGCGTGCTCGTCGCTCACGGAGGGCCCGCGTCGCGGCGTATCGGTCCCACCGGGTATTTACGCGGTGGTCCCCGAGCTACTGGTAACCGAAACGCGTCGTCCCCGAGTCGGGTGTCCGCGCTAGCCGAAGACAGTGACCGGCCGTAACACGCCGTCGTCGCTCGCGTTCGTTCCCTACTCTCCTCTCTCGGGCGTCCTCCTCACGGAGTACTGGGACTGCTCTGATCGGATTCAACTATGGAAATCGAAATCGCGACAATCGGCGGCTACGAGGAAGTTGGGCGGCAGATGACTGCGGTCCGTGCCGGTGACGACATCGTCGTCTTCGACATGGGCCTCAACCTCTCGAAGGTACTGATTCACGACAACGTCCAGACGGAGGGCATGCACTCGCTGGACCTCATCGACATGGGCGCCATCCCGGACGACCGCATCATGAACGAGCTCGACGGGGACGTCCGGGCAATCGTGCCGACGCACGGCCACCTCGACCACATCGGCGCAATCAGCAAGCTCGCCCACCGCTACGACGCACCCATCGTCGCCTCGCCGTACACGCTCGAACTCGTCAAGGGGCAAATCGAGGGCGAACAGAAGTTCAACGTGAACAACGACCTCGTGGAGATGGAGGCCGGCGAGACGATGGACATCGGCGAAGAGTGCGAACTCGAGTTCGTCAACGTCACGCACTCGGTCATCGGCGCCATCAATCCGGTGCTGCACACGCCGGAGGGTGCGGTTGTCTACGGCCTCGACAAACGCATGGACCACGACCCGGTCATCGGCGACCCCATCGACATGGATCGCTTCCGCGAAATCGGGCGCGAAGGCGAGGGCGTCCTCTGCTACGTCGAGGACTGCACGAACGCCAACCGGAAGGGCCGCACGCCCTCCGAGAGCGTGGCGCGCAGCCAACTGAAAGACGTCATGGGAAGTATGGAAGATTACGACGGCGGCATCGTCGCCACGACGTTCGCGAGCCACATCGCTCGCGTGAAGAGCCTCGTGGAGTTCGCGGAGGATATCGGCCGGGAGCCGATTCTGCTCGGCCGCTCGATGGAACAGTACTCCGGTGCGGCCGAACGCATCGGCGCCGTCTCGTTCACGAACAACCTCGGGATGTTCGGGCACCGCAAGAGCGTCGACCGCGCGTTCGAACGCATCATGAACGAGGGCAAGGAGAACTTCCTGCCCATTGTCACCGGCCACCAGGGCGAACCCCGCGCGATGCTCACCCGTATGGGCCGCGGCGAGACCACGTACGACCTCGAAGAGGGCGACAAGGTCATCTTCTCGGCGGGCGTCATTCCGGAGCCGACCAACGAAGGGCAGCGTTACCAGAGCGAACAGCTGCTCCGGATGCAGGGCGCACGCATCTACGACGACGTCCACGTCTCCGGCCACCTCCGTCAAGAGGGGCACTACGAGATGCTAGATACCCTCCAGCCCGAGCACCTCATCCCCGCTCACCAGAACATGAAGGGGTTCTCGGGGTACGTCAGTCTCGCGGAGAGCCAGGGGTACAAGGTCGGTCGCGACCTCCACGTCACCTCGAACGGCAACACCATCCAAATCGTCGAGTAACGCGTCGAAGGCTGTGTCGCACCGCCTCCCCACTCCCGTGTTTCGCGCGGCGTGGGCGACCGTCCGCAACCACTAAACGCGGCTCGCGCCTTCGTTCAGGTAATGACCGACTGGACGGAGAAGTACCGCCCGTCGTCGCTGTCGGAGGTCCGCGGGAACAACAAGGCCCGCGACGCGCTCCGGGAGTGGGCGGACACGTGGGAGGACCACCGGGAGGCCGTCATCCTCTACGGGAGTCCGGGCGTCGGCAAGACGTCGGCGGCGCACGCGCTGGCGGCCGACGAGGGCTGGGACGTCGTGGAGTTGAACGCGTCCGACCAGCGCACCGCCTCGGTCGTCGAGCGCGTCGCCGGCGAGGCCGCGAAGTCCGGGACGCTGACGGGTGGGACCGGAGGCCGCAAGCTCGTCGTGATGGACGAGGCGGACAACCTCCACGGGAACGTCGACCGCGGCGGCTCCGCGGCCATCACGGACCTCGTGAAAGAGTCCACGCAGCCCATCGTGCTCATCGCGAACGAGTACTACGACATGAGCAACAGCCTGCGGAACGCGTGCCAGGACATCGAGTTCCGGGACGTCTCCAAGCGTTCCATCGTTCCCGTGCTTCGGGACATCTGTCGGCGCGAGGGCATCGACTACGACGAGGAAGCGCTGGAGGCCATCGCCGAGCAGAACTCCGGGGACTTGCGGTCGGCGGTCAACGACCTGCAGGCGCTCGCGGAGACCGAGGAGACGCTCACCACCGACGACGTGGTGATGGGCGAACGCGACCGCACGGAGGGCGTCTTCGACTTCCTCGACGACCTCATCAAGAATTTGGGCGCGCAGGAGGCGCTGGAAGCCGCCTACGACGTCGACGAGACGCCCGACGACCTCATCAACTGGGTCGAGGACAACGCGCCCAAGGACTACCACGGCGACGAGCTCGCGGACGCCTACGAGTTCCTCTCGAACGCGGACGTCTGGCTGGGCCGCGTGCGCGCCACGCAGAACTACTCGTACTGGCGGTACGCGACGGACAACATCGCGGCGGGCGTCGCCGCGTCGCGCCGGCACGACCACGGCGGCTGGACGCGCTACGGCCCGCCGTCGTACTGGCGGAAGCTCGGGAGCAGCCGCGCGACCCGGGACAAGCGCGACTACGTCGCGCGCAACGTCGCGGCGGTCAGCGGCACCAGCATGTCGACGGCGCGCCGCAAAATCGTGCCGTTCCTCGCGACGATGACCCACCACTGCAAGAACCGCGAGCTGACGGTGGCGATGACCGCGGCGTACGACCTCGACGCCGAGCACGTCTCGTTCGTCACGGGCTCCGGGGAGACGACGAACAAGGTCCAGTCCATCGTCGAGGACGCCGAACAGCTGCGCTCGGAGCGCGCCGTCGAGCACTCCGGCGGCGCCTTCGAGGGCGAAGCGAGTTTCGACGAAGCGGAGGAGTCAAGCGAGGAAGCTACGGGCGAAGCAGACGAGCAGGACGACGAGGAGAGCGACGACGGCCAGGCGGGCCTGGATGACTTCTTCTGATTAGTCGGTCGAAGTGCGCCCGCCCGCGGAGCCGCCGACGCCCGGAATCGCGACGCGCTTGCGCACCCACTCCATGGTGGTCGTCGCGGACAACACGAGCAGGACGTAGACGACAGCCGCCAGCAGGAACAAGTCGAGGAACCGGTAGTTCTCGTAGGCGGCGGCCTCGGCGGCGTGGTAAAGTTCGCTCACCGTGATGAACGACGCCAGCGAAGAGTACTTCGTGAGGTAGACGAGTTCGTTGGTCCACGACGGAATCGCGAATCGCAGCGCCTGCGGGAGGACGACGTATCGGATGCCTTCCAACTGGGAAAGGCCGATTGCGCGTGCGGCCGTCAACTGACCGGGGTCGACGCCCTCGATGGACCCTCGGATGTACTCGGCCTGGTAGGCGGCGCTGTTGATGGTGAAGCCGATGATAGCAATCCACACCGCTTGCGCTGGCACGATTCCGGTGCCGACGTACGGGACAGCGCGAATCCACCCGGAGAGCGGGAGCGCGTAGTACAGCACGAACAGCTGCGCGAGCAGCGGCGTCCCGCGGATGAGCTCGATGAACGCGAGCGCGACCCAGCGAGTGACGCGGCCGTAGACGCGGGCGGCCGCCAGCGGCACCGCCAGCACCAGCCCGAACACGATGCCGAGCGTCGTGAGCACGACGGTGAGCCACGCGCCGGCGGCGAGGTCCGGGAGGTAGACCATCGCGAACGAGACGGATTCGAGCACGCTCGCGACCCAGCCAACCGGGGTGCCGAGGAGTCCGAGGCCGGCCGCGGTGTCGCCAAGCGCCGCTGCGGCGTCCGCGACGGGCTGCGGGTCGAAGAACGGCTGGCCGGCGGGGACGAACACACCCCCGAACCAGTCGTTGAGTAGGCGCACGGAGAACCACAGCCAGAAGGCGCCGAGAATCCCGTCCCGGACGAGTTGCTGCGTGCTCCGGCTCATTGGCCGCCGTGGAGCTGTGTGAGGCGGCTGAGGAACGCCGCGGTGCGCTCGTTCTCGGGGTTCTCGAAGAGCTGTTTCGGTGGGCCTTGTTCGACGAGCTTGCCCTCGTCGAGGAACAACACGTCAGTCGCGGCCTGTTTGGCGAACCCCATCTCGTGGGTGACCACGAGCATCGTCATGCCTTCCTCGGCGAGGTCGCGCATCACGGCCAACACCTCGCCGATGAGCTCGGGGTCGAGCGCGGACGTCGGCTCGTCGAACAGCATCAGCTTCGGGTCCATCGCGAGCGCGCGAGCGATGCCGACGCGCTGCTTCTGGCCGCCCGACAGCTCGGCGGGGTAGGACGTCGCCTTCTCGCGGAGCCCGACCTGTTCGAGCTGCCACGCGGCCTTCTCGACGGCCTCCCGCTCGCTGTAGTCGAGCACGCGCTTGAGCCCGAGCGTGACGTTCTCGAGGGCGGTGAGGTGCGCGAACAGATTGAAGTCCTGGAACACCATCCCGACCTGTCGTCGCAGGTCGTTCGCGTCCATCTCGTAGATGGAGTTGCCGTCGAGACGGATGTCGCCGTCGTCGATGTCGGTGAGCCGGTTGATACAGCGGAGCATCGTCGACTTCCCGGAGCCGGAGGGGCCGACGAGCACCTTGACGTCCTGGCGCTCCATCTCGAAGGAGATGCCTTCGAGGACGCTTTCCTCACCGTAACTCTGGTGGACATCGTCGACGTCGAGTAGTGGGTCAGACATTAGTGGTTACCTCCGGGAATCGCGACGTAGTCGTGGAGCCGTTCGATGCCGCGGTTGACGGTGAACGTCAACACGAAGTAAATCAGCGACGCCGCCAAAAACACTTCGAGGGCGGCGGTCGTCTGGATGGAGAAGAGGTCGTAGCTGCGCTTCAACAGCTCCGCGACGCCGATGGCGTACGCGATGCTGGTGTCCTTGAGGACGATGGTGAACTCGTTCTGGAAGCCGGGCACGGAGCGCCGCAGCGCCTGCGGCAATACGACGTGGCGGATGGCGTCGAGCTTCGAGAGGCCAACCGCGCGCGCAGCCTCCATCTGCCCGCCTTCGACGCTCTCGATGGCGCCGCGGAAGATTTGGCTCTGGTAGGCGGCCGACCGGACGCCGAGCGCGAGCGTCGCCGCGAGAAACGCCGGCGAGATGCCGCCCGCGAAGTACGTCAGCGAGATAATGACGAGAATCGGCGTCCCGCGGATGACGACGCCGAGCGGCCGCACGACGCCCTTCGAGTACTTGCCGCCGTAGGCTTCGACGACGCCCGCGGGCAGCCCGACGACGAACCCCAGCACCATGCTGAAGAACGTGAGCTTGACGGCGAGCCACGCCCCGTCGACGAAGAACTGGCGCTGGCGCCAGACGAACTCCCAGTCGCCGAGTTCGGCTTGCAGTACGAGTTGCGTCGGGTCCATTGACGTTATTCGCTAGCGAACCACTCTTCGGTGAGGTCCGCGTACGTGCCGTTGTCCCGTACGGCCTGTAGACCTTCGTTGAGCGCGCTCTGCAGGTCGCTGGCGTTCTCTCGGACGCCGAATCCGTACTGTTCGCCGGTCTCGATGGTGAACGAGATGACGACGTTGCGGCGGGAGACGAACGTCTCCGCGACCGGCGTGTCGACGATGACCGCGTCGATGTTGCCGTTGGTGAGGTCCTGAACGGCGAGGACGTAGTTCTCGTAGGTGTTCGTCTGGGAGTTGCTGATGATGCCGTCGTCGACGAGGGCGTCCATCTGGTCCTTGCCGGTCGTGCCAGATTGAGCGCCGACGGGGCGGTCGGCGAGGTCCTCCCGGCTCTCCGGCCGGAAGCTCCCGCCCTCGCGGACGAGCACCGCCTGATTGGCGTCGTAGTAGGGGTCGGTGAAGTCGATGGTCTGGTCGCGTTCCTCGTTGATGGTCATCGCAGCGGCAGCGACGTCGATGTTGCCGTTGTCGAGCGCGACGATGAGCTGATTGAATTCGAGGTCCTCCCAGCTTCCGAGTTCGTAGTTGTCAGTCTGCTCGACGACCGCCGACAACAGGTCGACGTCGAAGCCGACGAGGTCGCCGGACTCGTTGACGTACTCGAACGGCGGGAAGCCGGAGGCCGTCCCGGGCGTGATGGTCGTAACTTCGTCGGTCGTCGTGGTCTCGCTGGTCGTGCCGCCATCGCTGGCAGTCGTCCCAGCGGTGGTCGAACCGTCTCCGTCGCCGCCGGTGCAGCCAGCGACAGTCAGTGCGACGCCGGTACCGCCGACACTCTTCAGGAACGTCCGCCGGTTGAATTCAGACATACCAAATCGATGCACCGGGAGGGACTTAAAGACAACCGAACCTGCACGACTTCCACACTACGACGAGGCGGTCGCGCTCGCACCGGTGGAGCGCGCGGCGACGACGAACAGCGCGACGACGACGGCGGTGAGCGCGTAGTACGTGAGTTGGACCGCAGCGGAGAACTGCACGACGCCGGTGCCGATGAGAATCTGGACGGTGACGACGGCAATCGTGGCGGCCATCGCCTGCGCCGCGCGGCGGTTGTCGCGGCGGCGCGCCCACACGAGCGCGGCGAGCGCGGCGGTGAACACGAGCAGTTCGAGCGCGTGGTGAATCAGTTGGACGCGCGTCCCGTACACCGCGAACACCGTGTTCCGGGAGAACGCCAGCGCAACCGGAAGCACCGCGAGGCCGGCCAGCGACGCGGTCCGGACGTTCCCGAGGCCGATGCCCACGAGTTCGCGCATTCGGAGCGTGGTGTAGACGAGCGTGCCGAAGATGGCGAGCGCGGCGAGGTGGTGGACGGCCTGCGTGATGGGCATGTACCCCCACGGGACGAGCCCGCTGAACGTCACGGTCGTGCCGCCGAGAATCACCTGAATGGGCAGGAGGACGACGGCGAGCACGCCGCCGACTTTGACGTCGCGCTGGTCGAAGTTGCGCCACGCGACGGCGCCGGTGCCGAGGATGAAGAAGCCGACGACCATCGCGAACCCGCGGTGGAACTGCTCGACGAAGTCGTGAATCTGGAGGCCCAGCGGGAGGAGTTGGCCGTTGCAGTCGGGCCACTGCAGCCCGCAGGTCGCGCCCGACCCGGAGACGGCGGTGTACTCGCCGACGAGGATGAGCGCGAACGTCAGCACGGTCGTCACGGCCGCGAGCTGGTAGGAGCGGCGGTCCATAACTCGAATTTTTGGACGAGTGTACGTAGGCGTGTCGTATTGGGCGTGCCCGAGCGTAGCGAGGGCACGTTACTGCGAACGTCGTGAACCGCGGCCAACGAGAGAACTGCGTTCCCCCGAATCCAATTCGTTTCGACGTATGACGTGACAACATTCGACGCGTTGGGATAGGTTTTTGGCCGTCGGCGCGGCAGACAACGACATGGGACTAGACGAGGACTCTCTGGAATACCACGCCAGCGACCCGCCCGGGAAAATCGAGATCTCGACGACGAAGCCGACGAACACGCAGCGGGACCTCTCGCTGGCGTACTCGCCGGGCGTCGCGGCGCCGTGCCGCCACATCGACGAGAACCCCGAGGACGCGTTCAAGTACACCGCGAAAGGGAACATGGTCGGCGTCGTCTCGAACGGCTCCGCCGTGCTCGGGCTCGGTAACATCGGCGCACAGGCCTCCAAGCCCGTCATGGAAGGGAAGGGCGTGCTGTTCAAGCGCTTCGCCGACATCGACGTCTTCGACATCGAACTCGACCAGGAGAGCGCCGACGACATCATCGAGTCCGTCGCGGCGATGGAGCCGACGTTCGGCGGCATCAACCTCGAGGACATCAAGGCCCCGGAGTGCTTCGAAATCGAGACGCGGCTCCGCGAGGAGATGGACATCCCCGTGTTCCACGACGACCAGCACGGCACCGCCATCATCTCCGGCGCGGCGCTGCTGAACGCCGCTGAAATCGCGGGCAAGGACCTCGAAGACCTCGAAGTCGTCTTCTCCGGGGCGGGCGCGTCGGCCATCGCCTCCGCGAAGTTCTACGTCTCGCTGGGCGTCCAGCGCGAGAACATCACGATGTGTGACTCCTCGGGCATCATCACCGAGG
>CAXREU010000035.1:0-10916 GCA_964229715.1 Halobacterium sp. | reverse complement strand
GTAGCGATGTTCACCAGTACCCCCCTGTTCATCGGCGGGCTGCCGGGCGGCATGGAGTGGGCAGTCATCCTGCTCATCGCCGTCCTCCTGTTCGGCGCGAACAAGATTCCGAAGCTCGCCCGCTCCAGCGGCGAAGCCATCGGCGAGTTCCAGAAAGGCCGCGAGGAAGTCGAACAGGAACTCCAGGAGATGCGCGACGGTCCCGAAGCCGAGAGCGAGACCGAGACCGAGAGCACGGACACCGAGACCAGCACGGACTCGACGAACGCCGACACGGACTCCGAAACCCCGTCCGGCAACTAACGTAACGGTTTTTCTCTGCCCCGTCCTCGCTCGACGTAGAGGGCGTGTGGCCAAGCGGATACGGCGAGAGGTTCCTAACCTCTAGACCGCGGGTTCGAATCCCGTCACGCCCGCTTCGTGGTTTCGAGCAGCTGCTCGAACCACACTCGCGGGCGTGACGTACCTCGCGAAACCTTCGGTTTCGCTCAGTCCCGTCACGCCCGTGCAGCGCCGAGCGAGCGTGGCGCGAACCGGCACGACGGGATTCTTGAATCCTGCCATCGCGCGCAGCGAACGAAGTGAGCGAGCACGTCTGACTCTGGTTCGAGTCCCGCCACGCCCGCTCGTTCACTCGCGGGCGTGGCGTTGTCTCGTTCGCTACGCTCACGAGACTCCCGTCACGCCCTCCACGATTGCCTTTCTGCCGGCCGGTCGCCCGCGCTCGTGGTCGTTCTCCAACAGCTCCCCGTCACCTTCTTGCGTGTTACCGCCGAAACGGGGAGTGTATGGACGCGCGCGGACAGACGGAGACTATTGGGGTGGTGCTGTTGCTCGCAATCACGGTCGCCGGGGTGGGCGTCGTGGTTGTGGCGGGCGGCAGTGCGCTCGACGCTGCACAGGACCGGTCGTCGGTCCAGCGCGCCGAGCAGTCGATGAGTCTCTTCGACGCGCGCAGCGCGCTCGTCGCGCTCGGGCGGACGGACGGCCAGTCGCTGACGCTGGCGAACTCCGAGCGCGGCAGCTACGAGGTGCGACCGGACACCGGTCGCATGGTCGTCGTCAGGGAGAGCGAGGACGGGTCGACGCCCGAGTACTTGAACACGACGCTGGGGTCGGTCGTCTACGAGAACGGCGACAGCGAGGTCGCGTACCAGGGCGGCGGCGTGTGGCGCTCGCAGGGTGCCGGCGCGGAGATGGTGTCGCCGCCTGAGTTCAACGACCAGGATGCGACGCTGACGCTCCCCGTGATTCGCGTCACCGGTAGCGCGCAGACGGCGGCCGGCGCGCCGGTCGCTCGCATCACGCACAACGAGGCCGCGTCGAACTACTCCGTGTTCCCGGGTCCGGGGCGGACGAACCCGCTCCAGAACGGCACCGTGACCGTCGCCGTGGAGAGCGACTACTACCGCGGCTGGGCGTCGTTCTTCCGGTCGCGAACCACCGGGAACGTCACCGTGCTCCCCGACGAAAACCGCGTTGAGTTGGAGCTCGTCGCGCGCGGTGGCGGTGGTGAGTTCACGCTCGAGGAGACGCCGCTGGAGCTGCGCGGGCTCGCCGGCGACGATCCCGTGGAGTCGCTGACGTTCACGCTGCAGCCGAACAAGCCGTCGAGCTTCAACGACCTGCACTACTCCCTGGTCGCCGACGAGGGCGGGTCCGAGGACTTCGAAGTCGCGCTCGACGGCGGCAACCCGTGTAAGGGCGGCCAGGACGGCCCAGATGTGACGGTCACGTACGAGGACACAGCCACCCACGTGTGGCAGAACGACAGCGCGTGGCAGGAGGACTCCGGGTCGTCGTTCACGTACGAGTGTGACGGCGACGAGCCGACGCTGCACTTCGACCTCACTGGCGACACGAACCTCACGTATCAGGGCGACACGTCGCCGCTGGCGAACGACTCCGTCGGCTACGTGGTGAACCACTACCTCGCGGAGATGGGTCCGAACGTCGACCTGCAAGTACTCTCCAAGACGGGGAACAACGGGAACGAGAACGGCAAGTCGTCCAGCTACGACCGGGAGACGTCGACCGTCTCACTGGATTACGACTCGTCGGGCGAGCGCGTCGTCACGTTCCTCCACGTCACCGAGAACGCCGTGAACGTGACCGTGCGGTAAGCGGCTACGAGAGTTCGACGTCCACGAAGACGGCCTGCACGTAGACGTCGTCGCCGAGTTCACACTCGACTTCGCCGGTTCGTCCGTCCGCCGGGCCATCGCAGTTCGCGCCGAGTTCGTCCTCGAGGTACTGCTCCCACGCCCCAGCCCGTGGTGACGTGACGGTGAGGTTCGTCGCGGTCGTGAAGCGCGCGACGTCGCGACTGGTGACGTCCGTCCGGACGAGCAGGCGTCGCGTGCCGTCCGTGGAAATCTCGCTGCTCGCGGCGCGCGTGACGACCAGCGGGACGAGCGTGCGGTCGCCCGCCGAGACGCGTGGCTCGCCGAACAGCACCGCGCGGTCGCCGTACTGCCGGAACAGCGCGCCGTTCGAGTAGACGAGCCGGTCGCCGTCGTCGGCGCGGTACACCAGCGGTCTGGTCGTGGCTTCGTAGTAGCCGCTGTCGGCGGTTGTGACGTTGAACGTCACCGAGTTGCCGAACCCGAGCGCGCCGTTCGACAGCAACACCTCCGTCGTGCGGCTGGGTGCGCCGTGGACCGCGAGGTCGTCGACGTTCGAGTCCAGGACGTCGAACGCGCGCTCGGTGTTCGCGAACTGCTGGGCGTCCCGCGCGCCGGTGAGCGCGTCGAACCCGCCGACGTAGACGACCGCGGTCGTGGAGACGATGATGCCGAAGATGAGCACGAACCCGAGCGTGTCGCTGACCGCGCGGCGGTTCCCGAGCCCGTCGACGCGCACGCTACGCATCCTCGACCTCCAGGCGGTCGCCCTCGTAGACCACGACGAAGTCGGCGCCCGAGACGGTCGCGTTCTCGACCGGTATCTCCGTCTGGAACCCGACGGTGATGATGACGTCCGAGCGGTCGGCGTCGAGGACGACGTTCCCGGATTCGTTGACGTGCACGTCGTACTCGAAGCCCGCGACGCGCGGCGGCGCTTCGACGGCGTATCGAACGCTGCCGCCGTCGCTGGCGCGCGCGAGTCTGTCGGCGGCCGCGAGGTCCGCGGCGACCCGGTCGCCGACGACGCGGAGTTCGGTTTCGACGGCGCGGTCGCGCTGGGTCTCCACGAGCGACCCCGCGGAGAACAACAGCATCGTCACGAGGATGGCGGCGACGCCGACGTTCAGCACGTAGCCCAGCGCCGTGGAGACCCCGCGGTCGTCGCCGCGCCATCCTACATCCGCCATACGACCACCTCCACTTCGACGACGGCGTACGCATGGCCGGGCGCGTTCGGCGCGAAGTAGCGCTCGCCCGCCGTGTCGTCCACGTCCGCGAGCGTCTCCGCCGTCGGCTCGAAGCCGCTGCCGTCGCGTTCCGTCACCGACTGATTGTCGTAGAGCGTGACCAGTCGCGTGGCGGCGACGGCGTCCGCGCTCGGCTGGCCGTGGAACGCGAGCCGGCGGACGCGCCGCTCGCCGTCGGAACCAATGTAATAGGCGTTGACGTTGTACGCGACTGCGCGGTCGCCGAACGTCTCCTCGATGGCCAGCAGGAACGACGCGGGCGGCGGGTCGCCGACGTAGTAGCCGTCGCTACTGGCGTTCGTGAACGCCGCGGTGGAGCCGTTCCAGTAGCGCAGCGTCCGCGAGAGGTTGCCGTTCGCGCGCTCGGTCTCCAGCAGGCCGGAGGCGACGCGCTCGTGTTGGGTTTCGATGTGCTGGCTGGCGGTGCTCGCGGTCAGCGGCGTCACCGCGGTCGCCTGAATCGTGAACGCGACCGTCGCGACAACCAACAGCGCGGCGGCCACGCCCTCCAGCGTGTGTGCTTGCGCCCGCATGCTACCACACCCTCACGACGAGTTCATAGCGGTCGCCGCCGACGGTCACGCTCCGCCACGCGACGGTGGTGTCGGCGTCGCTGGGCACCGACTGGCCGGTCGCCGCACGCTCGTTGTCGACGGTCGCCACGTCACCGCCGGTAGTCACCAGCGTCACGTTCACCGACTTGTAGTCGCGCAGCGCTAGCTCGCCGGCGGCGTCGTCGTCCGCGAAAAACGCGGCTGTCTGGTCCGTATCGAGGGCGTACGGCCGGTCCGGGGACGCGAGGCGGTCGGTCGCGAGGTCGTCGGCGATGCGGTTCACGGAGACGGGGTCGCCGACGTCCGGGTCCGCGAACGGCGTGATGATGCCGGGCACGAACGCGAACGCGAACGCCACGGTCACGAGGAAGATGCTGACGCCCGCGGCGAAGTCCATGGTGGTCTGTGCTCGGGACATGGTCACGCCAGGGAGAACGCGACGAGCGCGACGGTCGGTAGCGCGACCGCGAACTTTACGCCCGAGAGCAGGTCGGCGTCGCGGATGTAGCCCGCGACGAACCCGGAGATGACGCCCTGCATTGTGACCGCGTGGAAGAACATCATCCCCAGCAGCTCGGTGTCGATATTCCCGCCGAAGCTCAACTGGCTGCCGGCGCCGCCGGCACCCCCCGTCGACGTCTCCAGCCCGCTCATCGTGCCGAGGAACTTCACCTGGAGGATGAGCATCACCGCCAGCAGCGTGAGGTACGTCATCACAATGATGACGACCTGCATGCGGGCCCGCGAGCGGCGCTCGCGCTCGATGTCGTCCTGGTTCTCGCTGGCCTGCGCGGCCGTCGACAGCACCGCCGTAATCTGACTGGACGCCTCCTGTGCCTTCGTGATGAGTTTGACCGTGCGGGCGAGCCGCGGGATGTGGTACTTGTTGTTGAACTCGACGAGCGCCCGTTTGAGGCTCGTGCCGTAGTTCACCTTCGCGTACATCGTCTCGAACTCCTCGCCGAGCTTCCCGCTGGTGGTCTCCGACACCGCGCCGATGGACTCCAGAATCGTCATCCCGGTGTCGTTGGCCGACGAGAGCTTCCGGAGGTTGTCCGAGAGCTTGTTAGTGATGCGGCGCCGCGAACGCACGTTCCACTCGCGGAACACCGCCAGCGGCACCCCAATCAGGTACAGCGGCAGGTAGACGTAGAGGAACGTCCCCCAGATTGGCGCCTCGACCATGCCGTCGAGCGTCGTCGGCGCGACGCCCGCCAGCAGAGCGTTCACGACGAGTACGGCGGTCACCGGCACGGTGAACGCGAGCGTAAACAGCGGATTGTCCCGGAAGAATCGTGCGGGGTGGCGCATCACCTGCATCGTCTCGTAGGTGCCCTCGCGGCGCTTCACGCGGTCGAAAATCGAGTACTCGCCGACGAAGCGCTCCACGAGGCCGAGGCTGAGCAGGCCGGGTTCGCGGCGGCCCGCGTCCTCGCCCTCGAATTCGAGGAAGCCGTCCCCGATTTCGTCCTGTTTGACCGTGGAGACGAGCACGAGGAAGCCGAGGCCGACGATGGGCGTGAGCACGTAGACGGTGGCATAGAGGAGGCGCATCTGGGCCTGCCCGAGCATGCTCATGATGACGAGGATGATGATGAGCAACAGCGGGAACAGCGACAGCGTCATGTACATCTCGCCGAACAGCTCCAGGGTGTCGAGCGTGAGCTCCTGTTGCTGTTTGGCGGTGCGCATGTGCTTGTCCTTCTTGTCCGAGAGGAACTCCGTCATGTCCCCGCCGGAGTTGATGATGGAGAGCATGTCCGTCAGGAACTGGCTGAGCTCGTCGCTGGGCGTCTCCATCGAGCGGTTCCGCACCGCCGTCCGGTAGTCGGTGTCGAAGTACTCGGTCTCCTGGACGATGCTGCGGAACTCCATGGCGACCTCGCCGTACGTGTCGTCGGCCTTGGCCATCGCCTCCAGAATCTCCAGTTGGTTCATGCCGCCGATGGAGAGCGCGTACATGAACGAGACGGCGTCCGGCAGCAGCATGTTAATCTCGCGCTCCCGGGAGTTCGACCGCATGTAGGGGACGGAGAGCAACCCGCCGAACCCGAGCGTGAACCCGAGGAACCCGAAGACGAGTCCGGTGACGACGACGAGTGCGGGGACCTTCAGCGCCTGTATCACGGCTAGCAGCGTCTCGTTGGGGACGGGAACGCCGATGAGGGTCTCCGTCTCCACGAACCCGGTGTAGAACAGGCCGTAGCCGAGCGCGAGCCCGAGCAGCCAGAGCGCGACGCCGACGCCGACGCCCACGCCGATTGCGCGGGAGACGAACAGCTCGACGGGGTCGTCCATGCGGGCTTCCGCGAGCTTCGTCTCGACGTCCGCGACGAAGTCACTGCCGTCGCTGAACGCCCACTGATAGACGGGGAAGAACGCGTCCGCGACGGCGTCCGCGCCCTCGCCGAACGACTGCGACCCCGTGCTCATTCGGGGCTCCCCTCGCGTTCGTCGCCCCGTTCGTCGGTGCCCTCACCACCGTCGCTGGCGGCCGTGTCGTCGCTGGGTGCCGCCGGTTCGAAGCTCCCGAACCCGTCGTCGCTCGAACCGACGGGCTCGATGGCGGCGTCGAGGTCGTCGCCGGCGAACGGGTCGTCGGCCGCCGCGTCGGCCGACTGCTCGGGCTCGGACGGGAGGTCGGCGCCGGTCACTTCCTCGATGGCGGCTTCGAGGTCGGCAGCACCGAGTCCGCGCGTGTCCGAAACCACGTCCTCGTCGGCGGCGTCGGGCATGAGCGCGGTCGCCAGCGACTCCGCGGACTCGCCCTCGTACTCCGTGAGCACGCCGCCGTCCTCGCGGGCGGTTTCGCGGATGGATTCGGCCTCCGCGAGCACGCTCTCGGAGGGGTCCGGCCGCGGGACCATCGCCTCCTTGTCGGGGTCGACGTCGATGAGCACGCTTTCCATCCCGCGGAGGTCCTCTAGCGCCGCCTCCAACCGGCCGTTGGCGACGAGCGTGAGGATGGTCTCGGGGTCGTTGATGTACGCCTGCGCGGTCGCGGCGACCTGCGCGTACTCGTTGAGCCCCTGCTCGATGAGGTACGCCAACAGGACGCGGCGCTCCTGCAGCTGGCGGTCGAGTTCCATCTGCGTCCAGCCGCGGTCGAACTTGATGTCCTCGAGCGTCGAGGAGTCCGCGGTCTGCCGGTAGGAGTCGTCCTCGGGCTCCCACTGGAAGACGTCGTTGACGTTGATTTCGTCGTTCTCCGGGTCGTAGCGGTTGATTTCCGTGATGGAGCGGTTGCGCCGGACCTTCTGGCCGCGCACCCGCGTCTGGGACTGCACGGAAACGAGGTCCAGCGCCGTGAACAGGGTCTTCGAGACGTTGATGGGTTCGGTGGTGAAGCGCTTGAGCACCTCGCCGACGTTGTCCGCGTGGAACGTCGTGTACGTGGTGTGGCCGGTGCTCATCACCTGGAAGAGCGTGCGGCCCTCCTCGCCGCGCACCTCGCCCATCACGATGTAGTCGGGGCGCTGGCGGAGCGCGGCCTCCAGCAGGTCGAACTCGTCGATGTCGCCGGTCTCGTCCTCGCCGAAGCTCGGGCGGGTGACGCTGGCGATCCAGTTGCGCTGGGGGAGCTCGACCTCGCGGGTGTCCTCGATGGAAACGATTTTCGCGTTGCTCGGGATGAACAGCGAGACGGCGTTCAGGCTCGTGGTCTTCCCGGAGGCGGTGCCGCCGGCGAACACGAGGCTCTTGTGGGACTCGATGCAGAGCCAGAGGAACGCCATCTCGTCGAGGCTGAACGTCTGCCAGTTCACGAGGTCGACCGGGGTGAACGGCACGTCCTTGAACTGGCGGATGGTGTAGTTGGTGCCGTGGTCGCTGACCTCCTGGCCGAGCGTGAGCTGGGCGCGCGAGCCGTCGCGGAGCGTGGCGTCGACCTGCGGCTGGCGCTTCGAGATGCCCTTCCCGGAGCGCTGGGCGAGCTTCACGACGAAGTCGTCGAGGCTCTCGCGGCCGTGGTAGACGTTCGTGATGAGGTTCTCGTAGTCGGTGTGGTAGACGAACACCGGCGAGTCGTAGCCGTCGCAGGAGATGTCCTCGACGTTGATGTCGTGTTTGATGCCGTCGATGCGCTCGTAGCCGATGAAGTTCCGCTGGAGCACGTACAACAGCGTCTCTACCTGGTACTGCGTGAGCGCATCCGGGTCCTCCGCGAGCACTGCGGGCTCGGGGCGCGCCTGAATGCCGTCGAGGCGGTTCTCGTCGGATTCGGTAGGGGGTTCGCCCCGGCCGATAGCTGCCAGCAGCCGGTCGACGAACGACTGCTCGCGCCCCACCGGGCCGTCGTAGAGGTCATAGCGGTCCAGCAGTTTTCGCGTCTCCCGTTCGATGACGCCGCGGCGCTCGGCTTCGTCGCCGGCGGCCGCGACGTCGTCGCTGGCGTACTTGATGGCGGTGCGGAGCTTCTCCGTGAGGAACTCCTGAAGGTCCGCCTCGATGGGGTTGCGGTACGGTTCCACGAGGTAGTACTTCTTCTCGTTCTCGCGGTCGGAGTGGAAGATGACGACGAACGCGTACGGCTTGTTCACCCAGTAGCGCTCCACCTCCCGGAAGTGGCGCTTCTTCTCCATGGGCACCGCCTTCTCCAGGTCGTAGCGGTTCGCGATGGTGGTCTGCCCCTCGACCGTCGAGAAGAACGCGTCCTCGTCGATGTCCTCGTGGATGTCGACCGTGCGCTCGTCTTCGAGGTCGAGCATTCCGTCGGCGGCGTCGTCTTTCACGGACAGCCAGTGTTCGACGTCGTCGGGGTCGAAGCCGAGGTACTCCACGGGGTCGAAGCGGACGATTTCGCCGTCGTCGTCGCGGGGCCGCGTCCAGTCGTTGTCGCCGACGTAGTAGTACTCGCGCTTGAAGTGCTCCCACAGCCACTCGTCTTTCGCGACGGGCGTCGTCGCGGGGTCGGTGAATTCGTCGAAGTAGTCGTGAAAGTTGCTCGCGCGCCGCGCCGCCGTCCCGAGCACGTCCCCCTTCTCGGCGGGGGCGAACCCGAGGTCGTCGCTCGGGTCAGCGTCGACGGCGTCCCAGTTCGGCTCCGGCGGGTCTGCGCCGAGCTCCTCCCAGTCGGGGTACGGCGGCCCGACGTCTTCGTCGTCGCGCGCGTCGGCTGCCGCGAGTTCGTGCTGTGCGCGCTCGCGGCGCTCGCGGACGCGGTCGGCGGCGTCCTCGCTCCCGTACTCCGCCAGATAGTCCACCCAGGAGTACTCCCCGACCGTCGCGCCGCCGTCGTACTCGCGGACGGCGGGCGCGAGCGCCTGCCAGTCGTAGTCTCGATTCCGCTCGCCCGGTGTGCCCTCAGCTGGTGCGTCGTCGGTGCCGCCGCTGGCGGTTGCCCCGCCGGCCCCGGCATCGTCGCCTGCCATTAGGCAGTACTGGCCAGGGAGCCGCAAAAACCCTTGCGACCAAGTACCACGCACCTTGACACGAAGCCGGCGGGCGCTACCGGTACTCGTCGACGACCGTGACCTCGCCGTCCGCGACCTCGATATCCACTAGTGACGTCACGTCGTGTGGCGAGTCGGCCATCGCGCTCTCCGAGCCGACCTTTCGGATGACCACCACGACGTCCGCGATATCGGCGCCGATACCGTCGAGGGCCTCCGTGAGCGCGCGCAGCGTCCCGCCCGTCGACAACAGGTCGTCGAGCACGAGCACACGGTCGCCCTCGTCCACGTCGTTGACGTACATCTCACCCTCCGAATAGCCGGTCTCCTGGTGAATTTCGACTTCGCCCGGCAGCCCGTACTCGCGTTTGCGCACGACCGTCACCGGGAGGTCCGTCTGCAGGCTCACGGCCGTCGAGATGTGGATGCCCATCGCCTCCGGCGTCACGATTTTGTCCACGTCTTCGAGGTCCGCGACCCGCGTGATGCCGACGACGACCTCCCGCAGCAGCGCGGGGTCGAGCATCGGCACGCCGTTGCTGATTGGGAGGACGACGTACTCGTAGCCGCCCTCTTTTTCGATGACCGGCGCCCGCTCGAAGGACTCGCGTAACCGCTCCATACCCCGCGTTCGCCCGTCGAGCCAAAAGGATGCGGGGTTCGCCGTTCAGACCGACACGTCCGAGAAGTCGAAGAACGCCGTCTCGTAGCCCTCGTGGCGCGACACCTGCGGCGGCGTGTCGACACTCACGGTCACGTTCTCGATGGCGTCAGAAGCGGAGACGACCGCGCCGTAGTGGTAGCCGAGGTCGGGTCGAGCGTTGGCACGAGGTCACCGTCGAACGCACGTGCGCCGCCCGCGTCGACGGTCGCCGACAGCGACGCGTTCGGGAGCACGAACCGGTTGTGTGGCGTGCGCAGCGACGCCGCGACGTACGTCTCGCCGTCGCCGGTCGCGAGGCTCCCGAGTCGGTCGGTAGTCCCGACGACCAGATTCGCGCCGCCCGTCTCGCCCGTGCCGCGCACGGGAACCGGGAAGTCGTCCGCGGGCGGCGCCTGCGAGAGCGTCGCGCTCTTCATGTCCATCGGGTCGACCGCGCCCTCGGTGCCCTCGCGGTCGGCAGGAATGTCCTCGAACGGGAGGTCGTCGAGGCTGGCGCGGTCGAACGTGAACGAGAAGTCGAACTCGATGGGGTCCGTAGCAGCAGTCTCGCCCGTCCGACGCGTGGTTGACGGGACGACGCGCACGGTCACGTCGTAGTTACCCTCCGGACCGAGCGCGACGTTGTCGCCGTGGTGGACGCCCATCTGCTGGGAGAGCATCTGCCACGGCGTCACCGAGGACGTCTCGTCGTCCGGCCCCGCGTGCTCGATGGCGACGTTCGCTTCCGGCAGCACCGTGCCCATCTCCGTGTCCCAAACGGAGACCATCAGGTGGACGTCGTCCTCGCCGCGGACGTTCACGCGGTCGGTGTCCGTGGTGCGCACCAGCCAGAAGCGGTGCGGGACCGTGTAGGAGAGCGCGCTGGCGTCCCGGCCCTGCGTCTGCATCCCGGCCATCTCCATGCCCTCGACGTGCGAGGGGACGTAGGCGGCGTC
>CAXREU010000034.1:0-4378 GCA_964229715.1 Halobacterium sp. | reverse complement strand
CGGAGACGGCCTGCAGCGTCGAGACGTGGACGCGTTCGAGGCCGAACTGGCGCAGCGCTGCGAGCGTCGGCACCATCGTAATCGTCGAGCAGTTCGGGTTCTTCACGAGCGCGCCGTCCCAGCCGCGCTCGTCGCGCTGCACGTCGATGAGGTCGAGATGGTCAGCGTTCACTTCGGGAATCACGAGCGGCACGTCGTCGGCCGCTCGCGCGGTACGTGAGTTCGAGGCGACGACGAACCCGGCCTCGCCGAGCGCGGGGTCGACGCGCTCGCCGACGCTGGAGGGCAGTGCGGAGAACAGGAGGTCGGTGTCGTCGGGAATCTCGTCGGGGTCGGTGTCGCGGACTTCGACGTCCGCCACGTCCTCGGGAATCGGCGTGTCGAGGCGCCACTTCGCCGCTTCTCGGTATCGTTCTCCCGCGCTCTCCGGGCTCGCGGTGAGTACTGAGAGGTCGAACTCCGGGTGGCCGTCCAGCAGCTGAATGAATCGCTGGCCGACCGCGCCAGTCGCTCCGAGTACGCCGACAGATGTCATACCCCACTCTCAGAACCGGGTAGTGAAACCCCTTCGGGTCGTGGAAAATTCGGCACGTTCCCCGGCGCACGCCGCAGGAAAACTACTCGCGCTTGTGCGTGATGTAGCCCGCGATGCGGTTGCGGACCGGCTTCGACTCGACGTTCGTGAGCTCCGTGACGGCTTCCTTGTTGTGCTCGAAGTCTTCGCGGCTGAACGCGTCGGGGTATCGCTCCATGAGGATGTTCCCCGTCTTCTTGACGTAGTCGGGCTTGATGGCCATACGGTCTGGTTCATTCGCCGTGCGTTAAAAGGATTCGTTTCGTCTGGAGTGGACGACCCCACTTCCGGGTGGAGTGGACTACAGTCGACGGTCTCCGACTGTTCCGACGCCTCGGAAGCCCCGAGACTGTGGACTCGGGAGGCTCGCTGCGCGCGCTCCCGATGGTCGCGTGCTTACTTCGCCTGCCTTCGCCCACAGCCTCGCCCCTTCCAGTCCACCCCGCTACCGGCTGCCCAACCGGCTACGGGCGGACTGAGCGAACGCGGGGCGTTCGCGAGGGTCGGAAGACGAACGTAGTGAGTCTTCCGGGACTGAAAGGGGCGGGCAGCGTGGCGGCTTCACCGCCACGGCATTCGGCGGTCGGCAAAGCCGACCGCCCCGCTCGCGCCTGCGTGGTCGTCTCGTCGGCCCCTATCTGCGAGCGACCGCGAGCGGTCCGGGGCTTTCGAGGCGTCAGAAACGAACCAGTACGTGCAGTCGCGCTACTCCGAATCGCGCTCGAACGCACCGGCGACGAGCAGCGGGAAGACGAGCGTGGCCTCGGCCTCGATTTGGGTGTAGTTGGTCTCGGTTTCGTCCTTGATTTTGCCCCAGGAGACGGCTTCCTCTGGCGGTGCGCCGGACAGCGAGCCGTCGCCCTCCATCCCGGTGGAGATGTAGACGGCGTACTCGGCGCCGCCGCGGAAGAGGTTCGTCATGATGGCGTGGTGTTTCGGGACGCCGTCACCGACCGCGATGAGGCCCGTGGTGTCCGCGAGCAGGCCTTCCTCGATGAGGGAGTCGTAGTCGTCGACGATTTCGATACCGACGTCGGAGTCGTAGCCCTGCCGGTAGTAGTAGAGGAAGTTCCCGATTTCGGCGTCCGTGAGCGCCGGACAGAACACGGGAACGTCCTGGTCGGCGGCGTTCTTCAGCACGGAGTCCTCGTCGTCGAGGGTCTCGCCGAGTTCCTTCGCGAATTCGGTGGGCGTGCGCACCTTCTCCTCGGCGAAGAAGTCCTCGAAGAAGTCGTAGAGGTACTCTTCGAGCCAGACGTAGCGGTCCGAGGGCACGAAGATGTTGCCGAGGCGGTTGATGCCTTCCTCGCGGAGCGCGGCCTCGTCGGCGTCCCACTCGCCCATTTTGAACGGCTTCGCGGTCTTGATGACGTCCTCGGTGAGCGACCCGGAGGTGGTGATGATGACGTCGACGTGACCCTCGCGGACGAGGTGCGCGACGACCTCCCGGAGCCCCGAGGAGATGATGTTCGACGTGAACGTCAGATAGACGGTGGCGTCGTCGTCCTGCATGTCCCGCACGATGTCGACGCCGTCCGCGAGGTGCGTCGCCTGGAAGCCCGTGGTCGCGTATGCGTCCAGCATGTCGAAGAAGTCGAACTCCCCGCGGAAGTCGTACCCGCGGACGTCCTCGGTGTCCAGCTCGCCGTCCGAGCCCGGGAGGACGTTGTCGCGTGTCTCGTCGGTCATGCCACCGGCTAGTGGCCGCGCGAATTTGAACGTCCCGACATCGAATCAGGACTACTCGGGCGCCACGAACCGGACCGTCCGGACGCGCTCGCCCTGCGTCCAGTCGAGGCGGTACTCGCCGTCGGGCTCGCCGTCGCCGACGCTCTCCCCACCTGGCTCGCGGCCGTTGTCGTGCGTTATCTCCCAGGCGACCGTCTCGCCGGCGGGGATTTCGCGGTTCTCGACCCCGACCGGCGCGTACGCCACCCGAATGTCGACGGCGTTGACGCCACCGACGAACCGCGTGTCGCGGTCGCCGTCGTTCGTCACCTCGAACCCGATGGTCGACGTCCCGGCGGGCTGCTCCTCGGGAACCTGCCAATCGAGCGAAAGTTCCGGCGCCGGGTTCGCGAGGCGGTCGCGGGCGGCGCCGTCGACCGGCCACTCCTGGCTGCCCAGCGTCAGGCCGGCGTGCTCGGCGGCTAGCTCTGCCGGCAACTCGAAGTCCCGCCAGCCGGCGCCCCGGTCGGCGGTGTACCGGTCGCTGGACTCGCTGGCGCGCCAGAGCGTCGCGCCCGACCCCGTCTCGACGCCCGGCGACACGACCCGGCCGCGGTACCGGAACCCGAACGCCGACCGCTCCGGCGGGTCGCCGTCGGTGACCTCGACCTCGTAGAACACGTACTGATTGCTGTCGCCGACGACGCCGACGGAGTCGATACCCATGAAGGCGACGCCGGGCTGGATACGGTCGACGCGAGCGTCGACCGTGGCGTCGAAGACGGGCGTCTGCTCGGTCGTCGATTCGTCGGTGGTCGGGTCAGCAGTCGTCTGGGTAGGCGCGGAGCCAGTTCCGGCGTCGTCGGTGTCGCCGAGACAGCCGGCGAGCGCCGCGGACAGGAGGGCAGCGCCCGACGCGAGGAGGGCACGTCGTCGCATACCCACAGCTTTCGACGGCCCGGATAAGTGCTTTGTCGGCATCGAAGTTGGCCGCCGGCGTCACCACTCGCCGTCCACGTGCTCGCGCACTCGCTGAATGGCTTCGCGCTCGCGCTCGCCGCCGCACTTTCGCGCGACGCCCGCGAAGAACCGCAGGCGCTCGCGCAGCGTCTCGGTGTCGTAGGCGGGCACGTCCAGCCGCGACGCCGCGACCGTCGCCTCCACGACCGCGTTGAAGCCGCGGTTTATCGTGGCTGGCGAGGCCCGCACGACTTCGTTCTCGACGGGACGGAGTTCCCAGTGCTCGCGCCGCGTGCCGTCGTCCTCGTCCGTCCCGACGTGTTCGGCTTCGACCTCGGCCCACGCGTCCGCGGCGTCGAGAACAGGTTCGGGTTCCTCGCGAATCGAGAGCGCGGCGTCCACGAACACGACGGGGTCGGAAACGAACTGGACGTAGCCGCCGCCCTCGCGGTGGAAGTTCCGGCGCGTGCGCGTGTTCCCCCACGTCATCGCCGTCACCGCTCCTCCGGTCTCGGTGGCTGCTCCCGGCTCCCGAGTCTCGCCGCTCGCTCGTTCGGCGCCTGCGGGCGCCTGCACCCCCAGCGCGGCGACGTTCCACAGGTCGTTGGGCCCGCGCGTCGTCACGACCGTCTCCGTCGTCCCGCGCAGCGTAACCGGCCACTCAGCCATGGACCGACACCCCGCGTTGCAGCGCGACGAACACCGCGGCGGCGGTGAGGTCCGCGGTCGTTCCTGGGTTGACGCCGCGCTCCACGAGGTCGTCGGCGAACTCCCGGACTTCCTCCGCGTCAGCGCTCTGGAGGGAGAGCGCGCGCTCCTGGATCTCGCGAGCGACACCCTCGCCGTGCTCGGTGACGACGAGCGTGTCGGGTTCCTCGGCGAGCAGCGTGAGGAACGCGGACGCCGCACGGTCAGTGAGCGGGCCGCGGTCTGCCTCGATGCGGGCGGCCGCGCGGAACACGCGCGGGAAGCCCTGCAGCCACTCGCGGGCGTTCGCGTCGTGGTCGGTGCCGAGTGCCATCACGTCTTCGAGCGTGAGGTCGCGCTCGCGGAGCGCGGGAATCGCGGCCGCGCCGCGGCGCGCGTCCAGCGCGTCGATACCCTCGGGCGGGTCCGGGACCGCGACCTCGGCGTGTTCGAACGCGCGGTAGAACGCTTCGGCGTCCGCGACGGTCG
>CAXREU010000033.1:0-3114 GCA_964229715.1 Halobacterium sp. | reverse complement strand
CGGCGGCCGGCGCGGTCGCTGGCGACGCCCCAGCCGCCCGCGAACGCGACGAACGCGGCGAACTCCGCCGCGAGGAACCAGCGGCTCCCGGTCTCCGGGTCGTCGGCGCCGAACGCGGCGACGAGGTCGGCCGCGCCCGGGTAGAGGAGGACTTGCGCGAACAGCACCGCGAACACGACGCCCGCGAGCGCCGCGCGTTCGCGTCGAACCATACCGGTGCTTGCGTGCGCGCCGTCAAGAACGCGCCGGAATCGGCTATGCGGTCCGAAGTCGGCCCGCTGGCCGGGCGAACCGCCGACCAACCCGGTTCGGGCAAGCGTTGCCGTAACTGGCATGCATATTCTTTTCGGGCTATATTACTTCAGTACATGACTGATGCGAGCGGCGGGCGCCACACCCGCAGCGTCCACGCGGGACAGGAGCCCGACGAGACGGGGGCGCGCGCCCCGCCCATCTACCAGACCACGTCGTACGTCTTCCCGGACGCCGACGACGCCGCCGACAGGTACGCTCTGGAGTCCGAGGCGGACGTCTACTCGCGCATCTCCAACCCCACGGTGTCGACGCTGGAGGACCGCCTCGCGAGCCTCGAAGGCGGCGTCGACGCCGTCGCCACGAACGCCGGCATGGGCGCCATCGACGGCATCACCACCGTGCTCGCCGAAGCCGGCCGGAACATCGTCGCCAGCGAGGACATGTACGGCGGCACCGGCACGTACTTCTCGCACATCGCCGGCAAGCGCGGCATCGACACCCGGACTGTGGACGCGCTCGACCCCGCGGCCGTCGAGGAAGCCATCGACGAGGACACCGCGTTCGTCCACGTCGAGACCATCGCGAACCCGTCGCTCGTCACGCCCGACTTCGAGGCCGTCGCGGACGTCGCCCACGACCACGCCGTCCCGCTCGTCGTCGACAACACGTTCGCCACCCCGCACCTCTGTCGGCCAATCGAGCACGGCGCAGACGTCGTCTGGGAGTCCACGACCAAGTGGCTCCACGGCGCCGGCACGACTCTGGGGGGTGTCGTCGTGGACGGCGGGACGTTCCCGTGGGACCACCCGGACGCCGACTTCCCCGAACTCTCGGGCGAGAACCCCGCATACGGCTTCGACTTCACGGAGCGCTTCAGCGACCGCGCGCTCGCCGCAGCCGTCCGCCAGCGCGCCGTCCGCGCCACCGGCACTGGGCAGACGCCCTTCGACGCCTGGCAGACCATGCAGGGCGTCGATACGCTGCCCCTGCGCATGGACCGCCACTGCGAGAACGCCGCCGCGCTCGCGGACTTCCTCGCGGACCACGAAGACATCGCGTGGGTCTCCTACCCAGGTCACGACGACCACCCCACGCACGACGCCGCCAGCGAGTATCTGGACGATGGCTTCGGCGGGATGCTCACGTTCGGCCCGGAGGGCGGCTTCGACGCCGCGAAGGCCGTCTGCGAGGGCGTCGAACTCGCCTCGTTCGCGGCGAACGTCGGGGACGCGAAGACGCTCGTCATCCATCCCGCGAGCACCACGCACGCACAGCTCTCCGCGGACGAACAGCGCGCCGCCGGCGTCCGTCCCGACATGATTCGCGTCTCCGTCGGCATCGAGGACACCGCGGACGTGCTCGCGGACTTCGACCGAGCGCTGGAGGACGCCCACTGATGCCCACGACCACCTTCGACGAGTTCGAGTTCGAGAGCGGGCAGACGGTCGAGGACTTCACCGTCGCCTACGAGACGTACGGCGAGTTCACGGGTGACAATGCCGTCCTCGTCTGTCACGCGCTCACGGGCAGCCAGCACGTCCGCGGCCGCGGCGACGGCCAGGGCCGCGGCTGGTGGCACGACGTCGTCGGGCCCGGGAAGGCCATCGACACGAACGAGTACTACGTCGTCTGCGCGAACATCCCCGGGTCGTGCTACGGCACGGACGGCCCCGCCAGCGAGGGGCCGGACGGCGAACCCTGGGGTACGGACTTCCCGCCGGTCACGGTCGGCGACTGGACGCGCAGCCAGCGTCGCCTGCTCGACGACCTCGGCGTCGGCCGCCTGCACGCCGTCCTCGGCGGCAGTGTCGGTGGCATGAACGCCCTCGACTGGGCGCGCCGCTTCCCCGACGACGCCCGCCGCGTCGCCGCCATCGCCGCCGCGCCCCGACTCGACGCGCAGTGCCTCGGCCTGAACGCGGTCGCGCGCCGCGCCATTCGCGGCGACGCGAACTGGAACGGTGGCGACTACTACGACGGCGAGTTCCCCGAACAGGGGCTCGCGCTCGCGCGCCAGCTCGGGCATCTGATGTACCTCTCGAAGGACTCCATGGAGCGGAAGTTCGGCCGCCGCACCGCCGGCCGCGAAGCCGGCAGCGACGCGTTCCCCGTCGACGACGCGGGCGCGTTCTTCCCCTACCGGGACGTCGAATCCTATCTCGACTACCAGGCCGAGAAGTTCACCGACCGCTTCGACGCGAACAGCTACCTCTACCTGACGCGCGCGATGGACGACTACGACCTCGCGGAGGGCTACGATTCGGACGCCAGCGCAGTCGGCGCGTTCGCCGGCGAAGCCCTGCTGGTGTCGTTCACGGGCGACTGGCACTTCACGGTCGACCAGAGCGAGGGCGTCGCGCAGGCGTTCCGCGAGCAGGAGGTCCCGGTCTCCCACCACGTCGTCGAATCCGACCACGGCCACGACGCGTTCCTCGTCGAACCCGAGTCCGTCGGCCCGCCACTCCGTGACTTCCTCGCGAACGGCGTCGCCGGCCGCGCTGTCACCGATACTGTCGACCACGACGACGACCGGCGGACGCTGTACGCGCCCGTCCACAACAGCCTCTTCTCGGGGTAGCGACCGTCTCTCGGAACATTCGCCGTCAAGCGAGCGTCACCGTACCCGGCAGGAACTGCGGGCGACCCCCCGGCTTAACGACCCCGGGGCACGCAGTAGGGTGCATGGGAGACGGAGACGACTACGGTTTCGACACGAGCAGCGTCCACGCGGGCCAGGAAGTCGACCCGGCGACCGGGTCGCGCGCGCCGCCAATCTACCAGACGACGTCGTACGTCTTCGAGGACAGCGACGACGCCGCCGCGCAGTTCGCCCTGGAGAAGCCGGGATACATCTACTCG
>CAXREU010000032.1:0-7196 GCA_964229715.1 Halobacterium sp. | reverse complement strand
GCGAACTGGACGCGGGAGAACGTGTAGCCGAAGCGGACGGCGAGCGTGCGCTTGCCGGTCTTCGCGTCCTCCTCGCGGTCGCGGACGTTGTTTACGACGAGGACGTTCGTCGCGATAGCTGCGATTGGGAGGCTCGCGACGAAGGCAGCCAGCGTCACCGAGCCCTCGGGGATGCCGACCGGAATCCCGGTGGCGAGCGTGGCGGCGGCCTGCACGTAGTAGGCGCCCGTGACGGCGACGACGCCGAAGAAAATGAACACGAAGAGGTCGCCGAGGCCGTGGTAGCCAAGCGGGTACGGGCCGCCCGTGTACGCGATGCCGGAGGCGACGCTGACGAGCCCGACGACGAGGATGGGGACGCCACCCACCCAGACGAGGTAGGTGCCGACGAGGATGGCGGCGGCGAACGTGAGGTACATCGCGCGCTTCACTTCGCCGGGCTCGATGTGCCCGCCCGCGGTCACGCGCGTGAACCCCTCGCGTTCCTCGGTGTCGGCGCCCTGGACGGCGTCGTAGTAGTCGTTCGCGAAGTTCGTGCCGACCTGAATGAGCGCGGCGCCGACGAACGCGGCGAACGCGGGCAGCGGCGCGAACACGCCGTCGCGGACCGCGAGCCCGGCCGCGACCAGGATGGGGGCGGCCGCGACCGGGAGCGTGTGCGGGCGCGCGGCGATGAGCCACGCCTCCCGCCGGGAGACGTCAGCCGTATCGGTCATGTCCCCGGATTGGGCGAGCGCGCCCATAGCGGTGGCGGTCCCGGTGCTCGCGAGGGGACGCCAGCCGTGACTTCCGCTAGCCGCACGTATAAGTCGGTGAAGCGACGTTTTCGAGTGGATGGCGCTATCGCTCGTCTTTCTGGCGTACGTCGCCGCGTTCGGCGCCGCGGTACTTGGGTGTGCAGTCGGACTCCGGCGCGCGCTCCGGGTCGCGGACGCCGACACGCGTCGCGGGCTCGCCGGCGTGGTCGCTGGGAGCGGCGGGTGGGCGCTGTTCGAACTCGCCTTCCTCGTCGCGCCCTCGCGGTTCCTGCAGTACGTCGCGTACGACCTCAGCCTCGTCGTCGGGCTGTCAACGGTGGGCGCGTGGCTGTACTTCTGCTCGGCGTACACCGGCCGGTCGTTCCACCGCAACACCACGTACCGTCGAGCCGCCGTCGGCGCGTACGTCGGCATCGTCGCGGTGAAGCTCACCAACCACGTCCACGGCCTCTACTTCTCGACGACACCCGTTGACGCGCCGTTCCCGCACCTCGCCATCCAGCACGGCACCGTCCACTGGCTCGTCGCGGGGCTGTCGTACGCGCTGGTCGCGGTCGGCTTCTTCATGCTGTTCGAGTTGTTCCTCGAAGCCGACTACGACACGCGGCCGCTGGGCGCGCTCGTCGGCGTCACCGCGCTCCCCGTTGCGCTGGACATCGTCGGGTTCGCGTCGCCGCTGCTCGTGGACATCAACTACGAGCCGCTGGGCGTCGCCGCGTTCGCGCTGGGCGTGCTCTACGTCTACGAGGAGGAGTTCCTAGCGGTCCAGCTAACGGACGGCGTCGACGACGCAGTCGTCTACCTCGACGCCGCGGACCGCATCCGCGAGTACAACGGCCGCGCGAGCGACCTCTTCGCCGCGCTCGACGGCGCGACAGGCCGGCCATTCGACGACGTGCTCCCCGAAGTCGCCGAGACGCTGGGCGACGACCATCCCGTCGTGGAGTGCGCCGTCGACGGCGAGACGCGTTACTACCTCGTGACGGACACGTCGTTCTCGCTGGGTCAGTCCGACATCGGTCGGATGGTCGTGTGCAGCGACGTCACGCGCACCGAGCGCAAGCGCCGCGAACTCGAGCGGCACAACGAGCAACTCGAAGGGTTCGCCGCAGCCATCCGCCACGAGCTACTGAACACGCTCCAGATTGTCGGCGGGCGCGTCACGGTCGCCGGGAACGCCCTCGACCGCGGGGACGTCGAGGCCGCCCGGGCGTCGCTGCGCACGGCCTCGGAGACCAGCGACCGCATGTCCAGTATCGTCGAGGATCTCTCGGTGCTCGCGCGCCACGGCAAGACCCTCGGCGATACGGAACACGTCGACTTCGCGGACGCCGTCGAGGACGCGTGGACTGACGCCGGCGTCGATGACCTGTCGCTGGCCGTCGAGGGGGACGGCGACGTGGTCGCGGACCCGACGCGGCTTCGCGAGCTGCTGGCGAGCGCGTTCGCGTTCGCCGCACACAACGGCGCCAGCGCGGTGACCGTCGAGCGCGACGACGACTGGTTCGCAATTACGGGCGACGGCCGGCCGCCCGGCGACGCCGACCCCGGGGCGTTCTTCGAGTACGGGAGCGCGGTTCCGGACGCGGAGGCCGGCATCATGCTGCCGAACGTGCGGATGCTCGCGGCCGTGCACGGCTGGTCGGCGAGTCTCGACACGGACTACGAGCAGGGCGTTTGCGTGGTCGTTTCCGGTACAACAAGCGTCAGCGGGCCAGTCGACGACGCGGCTTAGTCGTCGTCGGCGGGCTGGATGTCGTCCGCGCGGTCCTGCTCGGAGAGCAGCGAACCGGGGTCGACGTCGACGCGATCGTGGCCCTCCGCGTAGTCGCGAGCGGTGACGTAGCTCGCGTAGACGATGGCGAGCAGGAAAATCGTGAACGGAAGCGCGAGTATCGGTGACAGCGCTTCGATGGCCTGGAAGCTCTCCAGTTCGAGCGCCATCATCCCGAAGCCGGCGAGCAGCGCGCCCCACCACGCGCGGTTCCGCGCGTTAGGGTCCTCGTCGCCGAGCGTGATGGCGGAAATCATGAATACCGCCGAGTCCAGCGACGTGATGATGTAGCCCGCGATGACGAACACGAACAGCACTGCGAGCAGCGTACCGTACGGTGTGATGTTCAGCGCGGTCGCGATGGCGGCGGGGATGCCGTTGGCGGCCCACGCCTCGCTAACCGGGCCGACGTACTCGGGAGAGAGCACCCAGCCGCCGATGATGAGGTGTTGAATCCACGAGAGGAACGCGGGCGCGACAACGAGTACGGCAAACATCTCACGGATGGTGCGCCCCTTCGAGACGCGCGCGACGAAGCTCCCGACGAAGATGCTCCACGCGGCCCACCACGCCCACCAGAACCCGGTCCAGTTGGCGGCCCAGTTGCCGGCGGACATCGGGTCCGTGTATAGCATCAGTCGCGTCATGTTGCCGAGCCAGACCCCCGTGGCGTCGAGGCCGAGTTCGAAGATGAATAGCGTCGGCCCGACGACTACCAGAAGCGCCATCGCGGCGATGATGAACAGCATCGTCGCGCGGGCGGCGTTCCGGATGCCCTTGCGGAGGCCGAGCCAGACGTCCGTGAGGAACACCGCACCGATGAGCGCGAAGATGCCGTACGTGAGGATGTTCGCCTCCAGGCCGAAGACACCGCCGAGGATGGCGGCCATCGTCTGCGAGCTGAACCCGAGCGTGGTTGCGATGCCGCCGATGCTGGCAACGATGGCGGCGAGGTCAACCGCCCAGTGGAAGCCCGGATACGAGTCGGGATCGACGATACCTGAAAGCATTGAGGAGATTTTGTACTCGCCGACGCCCTGCGTGTAGACGATGATGCCGAACGCGAGCGCGACCGGCAGATACCACATCGCCAGGCCGGGGAACGCCTCGTGGACGAACATAAACGCAAGCGCTAGCGACTCGAGCGAGGCACCCTCGACGGGGTAGGGCTGGGGTGGCGGGTTCTGGACGATGGAGATGGGTTCGCCGACGCCCCAGATGAGGATGGACGCGCCAAACCCGACGGTGAACACCATCGAGAGCCACGAGACCGTGTCGAACTCCGGTTCGGCGTCCGGGCCGCCGATTCGCAGGCGGCCGTACCGGGAGAACGTGACGCCGAGCACGAGAATCAACAGCACGAACCCGAGCAGGATGAACCACCAGCCGAAGTACCGCAGCACCCAGCTGAAGGCGCCGTTGAGTGCCGTGCTGAGTGCACTCGGGCGCGCGAACCCGAACGTCGCGAGCGCAATCATCGCGGCCATGGTCACGCCGAACAGCGCGCGCTCGGGCCACGTCGCCTCGTCGAGACCGAGAATGTACCAGAATCCGGCAGTCATGTGAACGGTACGACGGTCGCAGCGTCGGCTTCGCGGCTATCGTGTGCGCGACGGCGAGCGCTGTCGCTCGGTCGTCGAAGCACGATTCTGTACATCTTGGCCAATCTGAGCGGGGTTTCACTGAAAAGGTCGTCGTCTCGACACCCGACCGAAACCCCCGGACCACAGTCGTCCAGTGAGAATTGTCGTTGCAGCATCGAGTGTACCGTGAATTTATGACGAGGTAACGCCGTGAGTTCAGAGCATGACACTGCCGCTCCGTTCGGCGGCCTCGGTGCCGGAGCGGTTGGTCGCGACGAGCCTCGCGCTGAGCCTGTTCGTCGTCGCGGAAATCGTCGTCCGGCTGTGGGATGGTGCGCTCACGAATCCGACGCAGCTCCTGTTCGCGGGCGAGTTCCTCGTGGGCGTGCTCACGATGGCGCCCTTCGTCGCGGGCATCGCGTACGCCGGCTACTGGCTCGACGAGAGCACCGTCGAGCCCAGCGGCTACACGCGCGTCTGGTGGTGGACCGTCGTCGGCACCGCCGGCTCGTTCGGGCTGAACGTCGCGTTGATGGCCGTCCTCCCGGCGGTGTCGACGCTACTAGTGGTCGCGTGGCTGCGGTGGGCGGTCGCGGTCGGCGCCGGCCTCGGAGTCGGTATCGGCGTGACCGAAGCGCGCGCCATTCAGCAGGCGACGGAGGCCGAGCGCAACGCCGTGCGCGCCGAGCACCTCGAAACCCAGCGCGACCTGTTGGACTACCTCAACAGTCTGCTGCGCCACGAGGTGTTGAACGCCGCGAACGTCATCTCGGGATACGCCGACCTCCTGCAGGCCGAACACGAGGCAGGGACGCCCGGCTACGAGTACAGCGAGACGATACGCCGCAAGAGCGAGGACGTGACCCGGGTCGTGCAGGACGTCCGCGTGCTGTTGCACGCCACCGAGGAGCGCGCGGACTTCGAGCGAGTCGACATCGTCCCGGTTCTCCGCGACGCGGTCGCGCAGCTCACTGACCTCGACGAGGACGCAGTCGTCGAGACGGACCTCCCCGATTCCGCGGAAGTCCGCGCGGACGCGTTGCTCCCGCGCGTGTTCGGGCACGTGCTCGCGAACGCCGTCGAGCACAACGACAGCGACCCGCCCCGCGTGTGGGTTCGTAGCACCGTCGACGAGGACACCGTCACCGTCGACGTCGAGGACAACGGCCCGGGCATCCCCGAGGAGGACGTCCCGACGCTGTTCGACCGGCCGTCGCGCCGGGCGGCCGACCACGGCCTCGGCCTCTATCTGGTCGCGCGACTCGTCCAGCACTACTGCGGGACCGTCGAACTCGTCGAGACGGGGCCGGAGGGGTCGACGTTCCGCATCACGCTTCCGCGAAAACCGCCAGCGTCAGCCACCGCGTCACCGTTCGTCGACCCGTTCAGCGACCGGAAAGGCGAACAGCAGGCCCGGGATACCGGTCAGTAGTACCAGGGGTAGTCCGAGAAGTCCGGCTCGCGGCCCTCCATGAACGCCTCGCGCCCCTCCTTCGCTTCCTCAGTCATGTAGCCGAGGCGGGTGGCTTCGCCGGCGAACACCTGCTGGTCGACGAGGCCGTCGTCGGCCATGTTGAACGCGTACTTCAGCATCCGCATCGCCGTCGGGGACTTCGACGCCATCTCGTCGGCCCACTCCAGCGCGACGTCTTCCAGGTCCTCGTGGGGGACGACTTCGTTGACCATCCCCATGTCCTCGGCCTCCTCGGCGGAGTACGTCTTCCCGCGGAAGAAGATTTCGCGGGCCTTCTTCTGGCCGACCTGCTTCGCGAGGTACGCCGACCCGAAGCCCGCGTCGAAAGAGGCGACATCCGGGTCCGTCTGGAGGAACTTCGCGTGCTCGTCGCTGGCCAGCGTCATGTCGCAGACGACGTGCAGCGAGTGCCCGCCGCCGACCGCCCATCCGGGGACGACCGCGACAACGGGCTTGGGCATGAACCGAATCGCGCGCTGGACTTCGAGGATGTGGAGGCGGCCCGCCTTCGCCTTCCGCACGTTCTCGTCTTCCTCGGTGGCGGCCTCGTCGTCGCCGTGGTACTCGTAGCCGGACTCGCCGCGCACCGACTGGTCGCCGCCCGAGCAGAACGCCCAGCCGTCGTCCTTCGGGCTCGGGCCGTTCCCAGTGAGCAGCACGCACCCAATATCGGTCTGGCGTTTCGCGTGGTCGAGCGCCTCGTGGAGCTCGTCGACGGTGCCCGGGCGGAACGCGTTCCGGACCTCGGGGCGGTCGAACGCAATGCGAACCGCGTCGACGTCGGTGCCGCGGTGGTAGGTGATGTCCTCGAAGTCGCAGTCCGCGACCGGCTCCCACCGGTCGGCGTCGAAGATGTCCGAGACCATACCCGAAATCGGGCGCGGACGGCGCAAAAAGGTTCCTTACCTCGCGGCCTCGTCGGCGGACTCCTCGGACGCGTCGGTCACGTTCTCGTCCTCTTCGTCGAGCACGCGCTCGGGGAAGATTGTGGGCGGCGTGGCATCGAAGGGACCGTTGGGGTCGGTTACCCACAGGGTGAGGTAGACGACACACGCTGCGACGACAGCCGTCGGGAACTGGAGCGTGAACACGCCGTAGACGACGCACGCGCCCATCGTCACGGCGGCGACGGTCTCGCGGTTCGTGCCGCCCGCGTACAGGAGAACGGCGACGGTGAAGCAGGCGACACCGACGCCAAGGCCTAACAGCGGTTCGAACGCGAGGAAGAAGCCGTACAGCACGGCGGAGACGCCGGCGGCTACCGCGAAGATACTCAGCGCGCGAGTGGTGGAGGGCATCGACCCGACGTGCTTCGGGGAATCCCTTAATCCTTGAGGTCGCGTTCGACGGCCGCCGTGAGCCGCTCGCGCTCCCGGTGGCTGGCTTCGGCGTCCGTCCGCACTTCGATGACCTGCGTCCCGCCGCTCCCGACGGACTCCCGGTAGGCGTCCCGGAAGCCGTGGAGGGTCTCGACGCGCGCGAACTCGAAGCCGTAGACGTCGCCCGTGGGCTCGAAGTCGAGGCCGTGGGGCGTCTTGAACTGGCTCGTGAACGGCGGGTCGTAGTCTTCGATGGGGAGCATGTGGAAGATGCCGCCGCCGTCGTTG
>CAXREU010000031.1:0-4104 GCA_964229715.1 Halobacterium sp. | reverse complement strand
GCGCTCGTCCGCACGACCACGCGCCTGAACCGGACGCGCTACGACGCCGCCAAATCGAGCACCGACCAGGTCGTCGACGGCGCGCTCGCCGCGGCGGCGACGGGTGCCGTCGGCCTCGCCGGTGGCTACGCTGTCCTCTCGGCCGGGCTCACGGGCCCGGTGGCGTCAGCGGTCGCGGCCGCAGTCGGCGTGTTCGCTGGGCAGGCGACCTTCTACGCGCGGAACAGCGAGTACATCGAGTAGTTAGGCGCGGCGGTAGCCGCCGTCGGCGCGCTCGGCGAGGCCGAGCAGGACGGCCCAGTCGAGGCGGCGCTGGACGCGCTCGGTCCAGAAGCTTTCCCAGTCCTGTCGCTTGGTGCGCTCCCAGCGCGGCACGCGCTCGCGGACGCGCGAAAAGATTTCATCCGCGGGCTGGGGGTCGTCGCCGAGCGCGTCCAGCACTTCGGGCACGAGGACGACGTTCTCGCGGAAGTCGGCGGCGAGCGCCGCGCGGTCGGGTTCGTCGCGCGACCGCGCGTACCCGAGGTCCGTTTCCTCGACGGCGCCGAGCGCGGTCAGGAAGACGAGCCACGCGGACGCCTCCCCGCGGTCGTGGACGTCCGCGCGCTCGACGAGCCGCCGACAGCAGTCGTCCTCGGGCTCGGGGACCAGCGGCACCGCGTCGCAGACCTCGCGGAGGCGGGTCAGCGACGCCGGCGCGGGCGGGACGGGTTTGCGCTGCATACCCGTAGTTGTGGCGCGGACGGCCTTGAGTTCGGCGACGCCGCATCGAGAGCCGGCGGGGGTCGCTGCCGACACCGTGTTTTTTGATTGTTCGCACTCAACATGTAAGTTGCACAGCCGGGAGCTGCACGCGCCGGAGTGCCGCATCTGGCCCCCAACAAATGGTCGACAGCACCCAGATATCGACGAGCAAGGCGATACAGCAGCGTACGGGCAAGACCTTCCACATAGCGACGCGACTGCTCCCCGAGCGCGTGCGTCACGCGACGTACGTCCTGTACGCGTTCTTTCGCGTCGCCGACGACGTCGTGGACACGACGGCGGACCGCGACCCGGCCGCCCAGCGCGCGGAACTAGAAGCGATTCGGGCGGCGGCGCTCGGCGAAGACCCGGACCCCGAGCGCCTCGACGACGAGACCGCGGACGTGTTGGCGGCGTTCGCCGAGCTCGCCGAGCGCTACGACGTCCCCGACGAGGACGTGGACACGTTCGTCGACGCGATGTTAACTGACCTCGAACACACGCGATACGACACCCACGAGGACTTGGAAGCGTACATGCGAGGTTCGGCGGTCGCGGTCGGGAACATGATGGTCGCCATCATGGAAGTCGACGACCCCGAAGCGGCGGCCCCGCACGCAGCAGCCCTCGCGGAAGCGTTCCAGTTGAGCAACTTTCTACGGGACGTCAAGGAGGACGTCGACGACTACGACCGCGTCTACCTCCCTGGGGAGACGCGGCGCGAGCCCGGTGTCACCGTCGAGCCGTTGCGCCGCGGCGAGGTGACGTCGGGGTTCCGGGACGCGATGCGGACCGAACTCGCGCGCACCGAGACGAAGTACCGGGAGGGCGTCGCGGGCATCACGTACTTGCCCGAGGACTGCCAGTTCGCGGTGTTGCTGTCGGCGGTGCTGTACGCCGACCACCACCGCGAGATTCGGAACCGGGGCTACGACGTGCTCACGGAGACGCCGAGCCTCTCGACGACGCGGAAGCTCTGGCTGCTCGCGAAGACGCGGACGCTGTGGGCGTTCTATGAGGACCCCGAGTACGTGTTCTACCGCGTGAGCTGCATCGCGTCGTCGGGCGACGACCGGCGCGGCCACGGCGACCCTCACCCCGCGCCGTAGCTACCGCGCGGGGTTCCGCCGGAGCACGCTGAAGTCGAAGCGGTCGGTCTCGACGAGCGCGACACCGAGCAGCCCCGCCGCCAGCGCGGGGACGAGCTGGCCGAACGCGAGGGTCACCGCGCCCCACAGCAGCACGAAGCTCACGAGGTCGTCGAGGAAAAACGGACACTGCGTGAGTCGGTCGCGGAGCGCGGCGCGGTCGAACCCCCAGTCGAGGACGGCGACGGAGACGGTCGCGGAGAGCACCCAGCCGAGGTAGTTCGACAGCGGGACGCCGTAGTACGCGCCGGCGGCGTCGTACGCCCAGAAGCCGAGCGCGACCGCGCCGGGGTCGAGGACGACGTCCATCCAGACGACGACCGCCGCGACCGCGGGCAGGCGGACGACCGCGCGGCGGGTGTGGCGCCCGAACAGCAAGAGGACGAGGAGGTAGCTGTTGACGACCAGCGGCAGGAAGAACACCGGGAGGCCCAGCGGGACGCTGCCGGCGAGCATCGGCCCGAGCTCGACGAGATACTCGAAGTGGCCGTACGGCCAGCCGGTCGCGACGCCGACGAACTCGATGGCGAAGGCGTACACGACGAGGGCGAGCACCGCTACCGCGGCCTTGCGGTCCGTGAGCGGGAGCAGCCCCGCAATCAGGGGAAGGCGCATCACGGCGACGCCCGCGAGCACGAGGTAGGGGTTGAACGCCAGCGGCTCGGGGAGCCACCCCCACGCCGACGCGAGCAGGAGGACGGCGCCGACCACTGGAAAGACGACCGCGATTTCGAAGCGGTGGCCGGCGACAAGTTCGTCGAGGCGACGCTCGACGCGAGCGCGCGTAGAGGCCTCAGACATTCGTGAGCCTCCAGAGCGCGCCGATGGTAAGCGCGGCCCCGACCACCGTGTTCACGATTGGGAACCACCAGTACGCGCGGTCGACCGCGACGTCGGCGGCGACGATGCCCGCGACGAGCACGGGGTACGCGAGCAGGACTGCGCCGAGCCGCCAGTCCACGACGGCGAAGACGGCGGCGGCCACGAGCCAGCACGCGGCGCAGTAGGCGTACGTGCGGCGCTCGCCGAGCACGGTTGCGGTGGTCGTGATGCCGGTTTCGCGGTCGGGCTCGATGTCCGGAATGGCGGAGAACGTGTGCATCCCCATCGCCCACAGCCAGCCGCCGGCGACCGCCAGTAGCGGAGGTTGCTGGCCCGCGACGGCGGCGTACGCGGCAGCTCCCGGGAGGACGTAGAGACCGTTCGAGAGAGAGTCGAGCAGCGGCGTCGTCTTGAAGCGGAACGGCGGCGCGCTGTACTCCACGGAGAGGAGCGCCCACGCGACCAGCCACGGGTACGCAACCGCCGGGAGGAGGGCGGCGACGGGGACGAGCAGGAGCCCCGAGAGGACGACAACCGCCGAGACAGCACGACCGCCTCTGAATCGCGCTTCTTTGTCCTCCTTCTTCGGGTTCACTTCATCGATATCGCGGTCGAAGGCGTCGTTGACGCCGTAGAGGAAGATGTTCGCGGGCACGAGGAAGTACGCGAACAGCGCGACCGCGGGCAGCGAGAAGAGGTCGGGAACAGTCTCGGCGGCGTACGCGACGCCGACCACGACGGGGCCGGCGAGGTAGAACCAGAAGCGCGGCCGGGAGAGGACGAGGAGGTAGCGCAGCATTACGCGTCTTCGAGGACGTAGTCGGCGGTGATTTCGCCGCTGATGAGACACATCGGCACGCCGATGCCCGGGGTAGTGAACGCGCCCGTGAAGTAGAGGCCGTCGAGGGCCGTCGAGCGGTGGGGCGGCCGGAACAGCGACGTCTGCCGGAGCGTGTGCGCGAGGCCGAGCGCAGTACCCTGATAACTGTTGTAGCGCTCCGCGAACTCGGAGACGGAGAAGCGCTCCTCGACGACGATGCGGTCCCGGAGGTCGACGCCCGTGTTCTGTGCGATGTCGTCGAGCACGAGGTCGCGGTACTCGTCGCGGACTTCCGGGGTGTCGTCGAGGCCGGGCGCGACCGGGACGAGCGCGAACAGGTTGCTGTGGCCGTCGGGCGCGACCGCGTTGTCGGTCTTCGAGGGGACGCAGAGGTAGTACGCGGGGTCGTCGGGCCACGCCGGGTCGTCGAAAATCTGGCCGAAGTGCTCCTCCCAGTCGGAGGGGAGCACGAGCGTGTGGTGCGCGAGCGGGTCGACGTCGCCCTCCACGCCGAGGTAGAGCAGGAACGCCGACGGCGCGTACGTCCGGGACTCCCAGTAGTCGGCGTCG
>CAXREU010000030.1:0-4621 GCA_964229715.1 Halobacterium sp. | reverse complement strand
CGCGCGCGCCCCCCACGCCGTGGTCGACGCCGGCCACGACCGCCAGGAGACGGTGGCGGCCGTGAACCAACTCCAGCAGGAACTTGGGGTGACGGCGGACGCGGCGGCGGTCGTGTACGCGCGCCGGCAGGGCGTCGACGTGGACGGCGCCGCGGCGAAAGCACGCAGCGAACTCGAAGGATAATGGTCGAGAACACCGAGACGGACGGCAAGCGGCTGGCGGAACTGTTGTCGAGTGAAGTGACCGGGCACGAGAACTCGCCCTACGACGCGCTCGCGGTGACGAACGCGGACCCGGACGTGGAGCCGACCACGGACGGCGCGCGCGCCTACGACGTCGAACGCGACGGCGAGCGGCTGGCGAGCGTCTACGTGCAGCCCGAGCGCGCGCGAGTGGAGCTGTACGACGGCCTCGAAGCCGCCGAGCGGAGCGCCGAGGACGGCGACCTACGCGCGCGGCCAGTGGGCGGGCAGCCGCCGCGGCTGCTCGTGTTCGTGACCACGGGCGCGGAAGTCAAGCGCGCGCTGGACGTCATCGGCGCGGCGGCGGAGGCGGCTTAGTCAGTTACCGCGGCGTACGCGAGTTCGGCGGCGCGCCAGAGCGCCACGAGCACCGCAAGAGCGAGCGCGCCCAGGGAGAGGTACAGCCACCCCATCACTGCGGCCGCGGGCGCGGCGAGCCCGAACTGGCCGTAGAGGAGTTCGGGGACGACGAACATTCCGGTCGCGGGCAGGACGAACGCGAGCACGGCGAGCACGCCCGCGAGTTTGAGACCGGCGCGCTGTGCGGGCCGGAGGTCGCGCCCGGAGAGCAGCGCTGCGGCACCGAGCGCAGCGCCACCGACGGCGACCAGGAGGACCGCGAGCCCGATTGCGAGGCCGACCGGGAATCCTTCCTGCCCGAGCGCGGGCACGCCGATGGCGACGCCGAGCGCGACGAGCGCGACGCCGACCACTGCGAGGAGGACGCGGACGACAAATCGAGCGGAGGGCACGCGTAGACCCTGTGAGGGGTGCGACAAGTGTCTTGTCACGATTCCCGGAAAGCGAACTGTTTTTGCCGGTCTGCCGGGACTCCGAGGTATGAGCTTCTTCGACGACCTCGCGGCGCGCATCGAGGACGCCGACACCGTCGTCAGCGTCGGCCTCGACCCGGACCCCGACCGGCTCCCCGAGGAGGTGCGCGACCACGACCTGCCGCGGTGGGCGTTCAACCGCCGCGTCATCGACGCGACCCACGAGCACGCGGCCGTGTTCAAGCCGAACGCGGCGTTCTACGAGGACGCGGCCGGCTGGCGCGCGCTCCGCGAGACGGTGGCGTACGCCCACGGGAAGGACGTGCCCGTGCTGCTGGACGCCAAGCGCGCGGACATCGGGAACACGGCCCGCCAGTATGCCGACGTGCTGGAGTACGCGGACGCCATCACGGTCAACCCCTACCTCGGGGAGGACGCCCTCCAGCCGTTCCTCTCCCAGGAGGAGGCGGGCGTGTTCGTGCTCTGCCGGACGTCGAACCCTGGCGGGATGGACTTCCAGCACCTCGAACTCGCGGCGTACGACCGCCGGCTCTACGAGCACGTCGCCGAGCGCGCGGCCGGCTGGAACGACGAGTACGACAACGTCGGCCTCGTCGTCGGCGCGACCGCACCCGAAGAATTGGCGGAGCTACGCGACCGCGTGCCTGAACTCCCGTTCCTCGTGCCGGGCGTGGGCGCGCAAGGCGGCGACGCGGAAGCGGCGGTCCAGTACGGCCTGAACGACGAGGGCGTCGGGCTCGTGAACTCCACGCGCGGCATCATCTTCGCCGGCGAGGACTCCCCCAAGTGGGCGCGCGCGGCGGGCGAGGCGACGCGCCGGCTGAAGAACCGCCTGAACGAGCACCGCTGAGGTCAGCGCGGGCCCGGGTCGGGACCGCCGCGGACTTCGGCGGCGCACTCCGTGCAGTAGCCCGTCGAGGGGTCGTAGTGGGCCTGGCAGACGAGCGCGCCACACCGGTCGCAACTGAACTGTGCTTGGTCGCTCTCGCAAATCTGGCAGAGGCCGGTGACGCTCATATTGTCGCGTTCGGCGCCGAACCCCAAGAGTGTGGGCCAACAGCCTTTACGTCCGCGTGACGAACTGGCGCGTAACTGTGAGGACCGACGCGAGCATCATCTGGGGGCTGGCTGGCACGTTCGGCGTGCTCGGCGTCGTGTTCGGGATTCTGGGCGTCGTGTACAGCCCGGTCGCGCTCGGCGTCGCGGTGCCGTTCGGGCTCGCCGCGGGCGTGTTCTACCTGCACGCGTCCGGCAAACTCGCGGAGTTGGCGTTCCGCAAACGTCGTGTCTCCCGCGAGCAGTACGAGCGCGAGCAGCGCGAGCAGTCCCGCCAGCACCAGGGTCGGGCGAGCGGGCGCAGCCGCGAACGCAACCGCGGGCGTCCCGGAGCCGGGCGGACGAGCCAGCGACAGACTGCGAGCGGAGCAGCGGCGAGCGGGCCGCGCCGCGAGGACTACCGCGTGCTCGGCGTCGAACCCGGCGCGAGCACCGAAACGGTGCGGGCAGCGTACCGCGAGAAGGCGCGGGAACTCCACCCCGACAAGGGTGGCGACGCCGAGCAGTTCGCGCGCGTGAACGCGGCCTACGAGCGACTGAAAGACGACTAATCGGCGTCTCCGTACGTCTCCGGACCGCTACCCGGGGAAGGCTTTTATTCGCTTCCCCCTAATTCGCTTGCATGGGCCGTGACCGTGCCCGCCTGGTTCGTGCGCTCGAGAGCGGCGAACAGGAGGGCGGCAGCGTCGAGTTCAAGGAACGGTTCAGCCGCGACGTGCACCTCGCCGACGGCCGCATGGAGAGTCTCGCCGCGCAGCTGCGGCACCGCGTGCTCTCCGGCGACGGCGAGGCCGAGTACGTCCTCGGCGTCACCGACGACGGCGGCCTCGCGGGGGTGCCCCCGGAGACGTTCTCCGAGACGATGGACGTCCTGAGCCTACTCGCCGAGGAGGCTGGCGCGCACATCGCGGACGTCCAGACGTGGAGTGTCGACAGCGTCCGCGACGGGGACGGCGACGCCGAAGAGGGCATCGTCGGCGTCGCAGTCGTCCGGGACGGCGCGTCGCTGGCACCCGACGACGACCACATCATCGTCGGGACGGCGGGCCACGTCGACCACGGGAAGTCGACGCTCGTTGGCAGCCTCGTCACCGGCGACTCCGACGACGGCGACGGCGACACCCGCGGCTTCCTCGACGTGCAGCCCCACGAGGTCGAACGCGGGCTGTCGGCGGACCTCTCCTACGGCGTCTACGGCTTCGACGAAGATGGGCCGATGCGCGTGCGCAACCCCCACCGGAAAGACGAGCGCGCGGCCGTCGTGGAGAACGCCGACCGCGTGGTGTCGTTCGTGGACACCGTCGGCCACGAGCCGTGGCTCTCCACGACGATTCGGGGCTTGGTCGGGCAGAAGCTCGACTACGGGCTGTTAACCGTCGCGGCGGACGACGGCCCGACGAAGACGACACGCGAGCACATCGGCGTGCTGTTGGCGACGGACCTGCCGACCATCGTTGCCGTCACGAAGACCGACCTCGTGGACGACGACCGCGTCGCCGAGGTCGAACGCGAGGTCGAGCGCCTGCTCCGGAACGCGGGCCGCACCCCGCTCCCGGTGGAGCGCCACGGGGTCGACGCCGCCATCGACGAAATCGGGGACAACGTCGTTCCCATCGTGTGCACGAGCGCGGTGACGATGGAGGGCCTGGACGTCCTCGACGAGTGTTTCGAGCGACTCCCGAAGACGACCGCCGCGAGCGGCCCGTTCCGGATGTACATCGACCGCTCGTACGAGGTCACGGGCGTCGGCGCGGTCGCGTCCGGCACCGTCAAATCCGGCACGGTGGAGGCGGGCGATGAGCTCCTGCTGGGGCCGTTCCCGAACGGCGACTTCCGCGAGGTAGAGGTGCGGTCTATCGAGATGCACTATCACCGCGTGGACCAGGCGCAGGCCGGCCGCATCGTCGGTATCGCCCTGAAGGGTGTCCGCGAGGCCGATGTCGAACGCGGAATGGTCCTGCTCCCCGCGGACGCCAAACCCAGCCCAGTCCAGGAGTTCGAGGCCGAGGTGATGGTGTTGAACCACCCGACGCGAATCGACGCGGGGTACGAGCCCGTCGTTCACCTCGAAACCATCGGGGAGGCCGCGCGCTTCGAACCGACGAACGGCCAGTTGCTTCCGGGCGACACGGGCGAGACGAGCGTCCGGTTCAAGTTCCGCCCGTATCTCGTGGAAGAGGGCCAGCGGTTCGTCTTCCGCGAGGGCGCGAGCAAAGGCGTTGGCACGGTGACCAGCGTCTCGGACTAACGGGAACTTTCTCGGCCCCTCGCTTCGAGGAGGAGGACATGGACAGTCGCCGCACGTTGGAGTTCGTCGTCGGTATCGTCGCCGCCGCCACCGTGGCGGGCGGCCTGTCGCTGTACGTGGCGACGCCGTACGCGCTCGCTATCGGGCTGGCGGCGGGGACGCCGGCGCTCGTCCGCACGACCACGCGCCTGAACCGGACGCGGTACGACGCTGCAAAGTCGAGCACTGAGCAGGTCGTCGACGGCGCGCTCGCCGAGATCGGAAGAGCGTCGTGTAGGGA
>CAXREU010000029.1:0-3073 GCA_964229715.1 Halobacterium sp. | reverse complement strand
CGCGGTCGACAGTGTCCCACGCGTCCGGATAGGCGTCGTCCGCGGCGGCGAACACGCTGGCGGCGTTCACGTCGCGCTCGGTCCCCCAGCGGTCGGGCGAGCGGTAGTCGATGCGTTCGCAGGTCCAGTCGTCGAAGGCGGTCCACGCACCCACGGCAGCGAGCGCGCCGACGACGCCGCGGCCGGCGTCCCACTGCGCGGTTTCATAGCCGTGCGCGGCCGCCAGCGACTGCGCCTCGCCGGGGTCCAGGTGTTCGCGCATCGCGCGCTCGGCGAACGCCACGATTGGGTCGGGAGCGTCCGCCTCGGGCGCGACCACCACGCCCGGATTCGTCCGCGGGTCGTCGACCTCGGCGACCTCGCCGACGACCGCTTCGGCGACCGCCAAGCCCACTCCGGGGTCGACGTCAGCGTGGACCGCGAGCGCGGCGTTCCCGCGCGTCTTGTACTCGACGGCGGGGTTCAGGCGCACGAGCAGCACGCGCTCGACGCTCGCGCCGCGGTCGCGCAGCCGCTCGGCGACCAGGTGGGCGGCGTACGTCGTGCACATTCCGCGCTCGCGGGAGTCCGTGTCGTCGAGGGCGACGACCGTCATCGTCTCGCGGGTAGTGCCCGCGCGCTTTTCGCGCTTCCGGTCCGCAGCCGAAGATAGTGGCGGCCGAATAACCGAAACCGCGGGGCAGCGGCGCCGTATCGGCACAACGCATATATGTCGCCGACAGCTTACACTCGTGTATGTCACGGTCGGTACTCATCGAGAACGTCACCGCCATGCTCGCGGACGCGGGGTTCACGGTGAGCGACCGGTGTGCGACGCGGCCCAAGAGCTTCGACGTGGCCGCCCGCCGCGAGAACGACGTCATCCTCGTGAAGATTCTCGGCAACATCGACGCCTTCGACGCGCCGACTGGTGCGGAGATGCGGCGGCTCGGCACCTACCTCGACGCCACCCCGATGGTCATCGGCCTGCGCACCCGCGACGAGGAACTCAAACCGGGCGTCGTCTACTTCCGCCACGGCGTTCCCGTGCTCAGCCCCGACACCGCGATGGAGTTCTTCGTGGAGGGCGTCCCGCCGCTCATCTACGCGGCGCCGGGCGGCCTCTACGTGAACATCGACGGCGACGTGCTCGCGGACCGCCGCCAGAACGAGGACTTGAGCCTCGGCCAGCTCGCTAACCAGCTCGGCGTCTCCCGGCGCACCGTCTCGAAGTACGAGGACGGCATGAACGCCAGCATCGAGGTCGCGATGGAGCTCGAAGACCTCTTCGGCGGCGACCTCACCTCGCCCGTCTCCGTGATGGACGGCGCGGAGGAAGTCCGGGACGCCGAACCCACTCCGGAGGACCCCGAAGCCGACCCCGAGGACGTGCCCGTGCTCTCCGTGCTCGCGCGCGTCGGCTTCGAAGTCCACCCGACGGACCGCGCGCCGTTCAAAGCCGTCAGCGAGGACGCCTCCGGCGCGGACCGCATGCTGACGGGGCACTCGTCGTTCACGGACGCCGCCGTCAAGCGCGCCCGCATCATGAGCTCGCTCGGCGCGATTACGCACACCCGCGCCGTCTACGTCGTCGACGAGGCGTCCCGGGAGTCGGTCGATGACACTGCTATCGTCGAGCGCGAGGAGCTCGAAGACGTCGACGACTCCGACGAGTTCCGCGACCTGCTCGCCGACCGCGGCGCGCAGTCCGAAGCCTGACCCCCGGATTCGTCCTTCGCACGGTTCTCAAACCTGTTCGTCCTCGCACAGCCACGCCCACGCGTCGTCGAGGTCGGCCGCGCCGAAGTACTCGAGGTCGACGTCGGTGACGCGGTCTTCGAGGTCCGTCACCCACTCCAGGAGCCGGTTGTCGCCGACGACGGCGTACTTCTCGAGGTCGTCGCCGTGCTGCAACCAGAAGCCGATGTCCTCGTCGAGCGCGTCGAGGTCCGGAACCGGCACAGTCGGCATGTACACCAACACCCGCGCCGACCCCTCCTCGTGGATGGTCTCCTCGATATCCTGGAGCATCGCCTCGACGTCCTCCTCCGAGAGTTCGTCGCGGACCTCGTAGCCGACGACGCGCCCGCCGCTCCGGTCGAGTTGCTCGTACATGAGAGCGACTGCGTACGCTCGCAAGAAGTCGTTTCTGGCGGCCGATTCCAGAAACAGTCCGCTACGCGCCGTACGTCTCTTCGAGGTACTCCACGATGTCAGGTCGCCCACCTTTTTCCCGCTCGCGCGCGCTCGCGGCCAAAACCTGGACCAAAAACCCTGCTACGCGCCGTACGTCTCTTCGAGGTACTCCACGATGTCGTCGCTCTCGGGCATCCCCTCGATGCCGTGGTCGGTGTCGACGAGCACGGGAACGCCGGTCTGGCCGCTGACTTCCTCGACTTCGTCGCGCTGGCTGTGGGAACTCGGGACCTCGTGTTCGACGTAGTCGAGGTCGAGTTCGTCGAGTTTGGTCTCGACTTTCGCGCAGTACGGGCAGCCCGGTAGCTTGTACAGTTCGAGTGTCACGTCCCGACGTACGCGACAGCGCCGGAAAGCCTCCGGGGAAACCGGCGGCCTACACCGCGGCCTGCAGGAGGCCGCTGGTGCGGACGTAGAAGTAGGCGACGAACGCGAGCGCGAGCAGCCACTGGCCGACTGCGACGTCGTCGAACTCGCCGGTCGCGGTCTTCACGACCGGATAGGAGACGATGCCAGCGGCGATGCCGTACGCGATGGAATACGTGAACGGCATCACGAGGATGGTGAGGCCGGCCGGGATGGCGTGCGTGACGTCGTCCCAGTCGACGGCAGTGACGTTTGAGAGCATCCACACTGCGACGACGCCGAGCGCGATGTGGCTGGCGTACTGCGGGACGGCGGCGGCCAGCGGCACGACCACGAGCGACGCGAGGAAGAGGACAGCGACGACGAGCGCGACCATGCCAGTGCGGCCGCCTTCCTCGACGCCAGTGGCGGACTCGACGTAGGTGGTGACCGTCGACGTGCCGAGCATGCCGCCGACCGTGGTGCCGACCGCGTCCGCCATCAGGGGCTTGTCGGCGTCCGGGAGGTCGCCGTCCTCGTCGAGGAAGCCGCC
>CAXREU010000028.1:0-9560 GCA_964229715.1 Halobacterium sp. | reverse complement strand
ACCGTGGTGAACACTCTTTCCCTCCACGACGCTCTTCCGATCTGTTGAGTCCGCCGGCAGCCAGCGTCGGCATCGGCGTCGCGTGGGGCGTCCCGACGCTCGCCGTCGGGTCCGGCGTACTCGTCATGGTGAACGTCCTCTCCATCAACCTCGCCGCGCTCGTCGTGCTGTGGTACTCGGGGTACCGCCCCCAGCGCTTCTTCGAGGTCGGGCAGGCGCGCTCGGCGCTGCTGAAGCGCGGCGCCGCGCTCGCCGTCGCCATCGTCGTGCTGTCGGCGTTCCTCGGCGGCGTCACGTACACGTCCTACCAGTCCGCCACCGAGGAGCAGGCCATCAACGACGCCGTCGGTGACGTGCTCTCGCAGTCCCAGTACGCGGACGCCGCGCTGCTGGACACGCGCTACGAGTACGAACAGGAGTTGATTCAGCGCGAGCCACAGCGCGTCGTCGTCACCGTCGGCGTGCCACCCGGCGCGGACTACCCCGGGCTCTACGAACAGTTGAACGAGCGCGTCAGTGCGACGACGGACCACGACGTCGAATTAGAACTCAGGTACGTCTACCGCCAGCAGTCGGGCTGACTACTCCTCGTGGGGGAGCGTCGGTTCGTAGCCGACGGCCTCGACCGCCGCGTCAAGCGTCGCCTGAACGCCCTCGTCGTTCTCGACGCTCATGTAGCAGTCCGCCGCCACGTCCTCGGAGAGGTCCGCCTTGTTGCAGACCGTCACGAGCGGCACGTCGCCGAACTGGTCGGCGACTTCCGCGCGGAGCGCGCGCTGGTCCTCGAGCATGTATCCGCAGGTCTCGCTGGCGTCGACGAAGAACAGGATGACGTCGCCGGCGTGCGCGAGCGCCGACACCGCCTGGTTCTCGATTTCGTTGCGCTCGTCGGCCGGCCGGTCGAGCAGGCCCGGCGTGTCCACGATTTGCCAGCGCACCCGTTCGACGTCGAGGTGGCCGACCTCGATGCCTTTCGTCGTGAACGGGTACTCGGCGGTCTCGATTTTCGCCGTCGAGACCGCGTTGACGAACGACGACTTCCCGACGTTCGGGTAGCCTGCGACCACGATGGTCGGGTCGTCGGGGTCGATTTCGGGGAGACCCTTGAGCGCGTCGCGGGCGCGCCCTACGGCGTCGAGGTCTTCCTCGATTTGGTCCATCACGGAGCCCATGCGCGCGAACCCCTGCTTGCGGACCTTTCGCATCGAGTCCGTGTCGCCCCGGGGGAGCTTCCCGATGTACTCCCGGCCGAGGTCGTGGGTCTTGTTCGCCGCCCACGAAATCTCGGAGAGGTGCTGGCGCAGTGCGTCTATCCCTCTATCGTCGTCGAACTCCCGCCGGAGCACGGCGTCCGCGAGTTCGTAGTAGAACGGGTCGACGGTGTCGAAGTCCGGCCACGCCGTCACGACGTTGTGGAGGTTGTCACCGAGGATGTTCGACGACGTCTGCAGCATCGACTCCTGGGCCTCGTAGCCGCCCTTCGCGCGGCCCGCCCGGGCTGCCCGCGAGAACGCCTTGTCGAGGAGCTCCTCCGACGTCGGCGTCGTCGGCAGGTTCTCGAAAATCATACACCGGAGTAGGCCTGCGAGACGTAAAAGCACACGTATCGGCACCGACGGCCGCCCGCGAGGCTTTTTGGCCTCGACCGCGTCTCTCTCGGTATGGTCAACTGGCGCGCGGTCCTCACTGGGTTCGCCGTGGAGTTCGTACTGGGCGTGTTCGCGTTCGCACTCCCGGGTATCGGCCACGCGGCTGCCGGCCTCGTCGGCGGCTTCGTCGCGGGCTGGATGGCCGATGACGGCGTCTGGGGCGGGGCCGTCCACGGCTTCCTCGCGGGCGCGCTCGGCGGCCTCCTCGTCGCCGTGCTCGTCCTCCTGCTCGGGGTCGTGTTCTCCGCGACCGGCCTCCTGCCTGTGGGTCTGCTCGGGCTCGGCGTCGGTGCGATAGCGCTGGTATTCTTCGGCCTGCTCGCCATCGACAGCGCCATCGCGGGCGCCATCGGCGGCTTCCTCGCCTAATTCTGCGCGAACTCGCGGACTGCGTCAGCGAGCTGTTCGGGCGCGGTGTTGATGCCGAGGTGCCCCACACCAGCTAACTCGGTGCGCTCCGTCTCCGCGAGCGCGCCGTCCAGCGCCTCCACGGCCTCGCGGAGGTGGTCGGGTCCGTGCTCGCCGAGCACGAGCAGCGTCGGCACGCCCGTCTCCGGGTCCTCGAGGTCGTAGTCCTCCACGACCTCGATTTCGCGCGCGACTGTCTCCACGATGCCCGCGGCCTGTTCGACCGCCTGTTGCGGGAGCAGGTCGGCGGCGCCGACCGCGTCGAGGAACACTTCGACGGCGCCGACGCGGTCGCCGGCCGCGAGGCGCGCGCGTATCCGCTCGGCGAGGTCGCCGCCGTGTGGCTCGCCCACTAGAATCGAGGGCTCGTACAGCACCAGCCGGTCGATGTCCAGGCCGTCGGCGGCTTCGAGCGCGACCAGTCCGCCGAAGGAGTGCCCGAGCACGATTGGGTCACCACCAACCGCTTCGACGATTGCCCGGAGGTCCTCGACTTCGCGCTCGAAACGGTAGTCGTCGCCGTCACCACTTGCCCCCCTGCCACGCCTGTCGTAGGTCACGACCGCGAAGTCGTCGGCGAGGTGGGGGACGAGGTCGCGGAAACTCTCCTTCCGCGCGCTGGTCCCGTGGACGAGCACGAGCGGCTGGCCGTCGCCGCGCGTCTCGTAGCCGAGTTCAGTGCCGTCCGCAGAAGTGACAACGTGCATGTGTCGGGCTTTCCTGCCCGGCTACTTGAGCGACACTAGTCGGCGGCTACCGCCGCGCTTCCAGTTCGTCCAGCAGGTCCTCGACGTCCATGTCATGCTGGGCGAGCACGACGAGCATGTGGTAGACGATGTCCGCGCCCTCGTGGGCGAGCTCGTCCTCGTCGCCGTCCTTCGCGGCGAGCAGGAACTCCGTTGCTTCCTCCCCGAGCTTCTCCAGCGCGGCGTTCTCGCCCTTCTCGTGGGTGAACAGCTCCGCCGTGTAGGAGTCCTCGGGGAGCGTCTCCTTGCGGTCCTCGATGACGGCGAACAGCTCGCGGAGCACGTCGCTCACGCCGCCATCACCTCCCGGATGTCATCGAGGTCGTCGAACTCCGCGGGGTCGCGGCGGCCGTCCTCGAAGACGGCGTCCGCGACCTCGATGGGGGCGTTCGTGCGCGCCGCCAGCGCCAGCGAGTCGCTCGGCCGCGCGTCCACGACCGCGCCGCCGCGCGGCGTGTCGACGTGGAGGTCCGCGTAGTACGTCCCCTCGTCGACGTCCGACACGGCGACGTGGTCGATGCGGCCGCCCAACTCCTCGACGAGGTCGAGCGCGAGGTCGTGGGTCAGCGGCCGCCCGATGTCCGTGGCGTCCAGCCCGCGCGCGATGCTGGTGGCTTCCTCGAAGCCGACGAAGATGGGGAGCACGTCGTCCTCGCCGTCGACGCCGACGAGCACGACCGGCAGCGGGCCGTCCGGCGTCCCCGCCACGCGGACGCCGTCGATGTGTGCGTTCATGGTCACGTTTTCGCGAGGACGGTCAAAAGCTTGCCTCCTCGTTCCGGAAGAACGCGAGGTCGTGTATCCGCGAGTCGTTCGTGAGTTCGGGGTGGAACGACGTACCGACGACCGGGCCGTCCCGAATCGCGACCGGGTTCCCCTCCCAGTCCGCGAGCACGTCCACGTCCTCGCCCACTTCGGCGACCAGCGGCGCGCGGATGAACACCGCGGGGAACGACTCGTCGAGCCCGTCGACGTCCAGGGGCGCCTCGAAGGAGTCCTTCTGGCGGCCGAACGCGTTCCGGTCGACGGTCGCGTCCACGAGGTCAAGCGTCTGCACGCGGTCGTCGTTGGCGTCCGTCGCGGAGACGATGAGGCCCGCACACGTCGCCAGCATCGGCTTGCCGGCGTCGACGTGCGCCTTCACTTCTTCGTCGATGCCCTCGCGGGCGAGCAGCCGCGAAATCGCGGTCGACTCCCCGCCCGGCAACAACAGGATGTCACAGTCGGGCACGAGTCCGGCGCGCCGAATCTCGGTGACCTCGGCGTCCAGCCCGTGCTCGTCGGCAGCCCGACGGATGGCCTCGGCGTGCTCGGAGACGTCCCCCTGCACGGCGACGACGCCAGCGCTAACAGTCATGCACTCGTCTACGAGCCGCCACGGAAAAAGCCTCCCGGGGTCGGGCTACGCGAAGAACTGCAGGAGGAGCACGGCGATGCCGAAGAACGCGCCCGTCGCCACCACGGAGCGCGGGTCGATGCGGATGGCGTTCGGGTCCTCGGAGTCGAAGTAACGGACCAGCCCTGCGCTGGACATCAGCCCGCCGGAGTTCTTCCCACTGCTCATGCAACCGAGTCGGACCCGCGCCCGCGTAAACCTTTCGTGTCCCGCCGGCTCGCCGCTGGGGCGGCGTGGGCTGCTCGCAGCGGTGAAGCGGCGAGGGTGGTCCCGTGAGAAACCCTTATGCGGGGCGCGGGGCAAGGGCAAACAGACCGATGACAGTCACCATCAAGGACTTCTACGCCGACTGGTGTGGCCCCTGCAAGACGCAGGACCCCATCCTCGAGGACCTCGAGGAGGACTACGGCGACCGCGTCACCTTCGAGAAAATCGACGTCGACGAGAACGAGGACGTCGCCAACGAGTATCAGGTTCGCTCGATTCCGACCGTCGTCATCGAGGACGACGACGGCGTCGTCGAGCGCTTCGTCGGCGTCACGCAGCGCGACCAGCTCGAGGACGCGCTCGAAGAAGCCGGCGCCTAACTGTCGGTTCTCTCGACGCGGCTCGCCGCCGCGTCACCCCCTTCCCGGTGTTTTCTCGTCGCCCAGCGCAGCGACCGTCAGGCTGTTGTAACCCACCGACGACAGTCCTCCCATGTTCGCGTCTCTGCCGCTCGCCGTGCTCGGGGACCTCCCCCCGGTGACGGCCGAGATGGCAGTCGTTTTCGTGCTCGTCGCGGTGACGCTGGTGTTGTTCGTGACGGAGGCGCTGCCGCTGGACGTCACCGCGATTCTCGTGATGGTGACGCTGATGGTGTTGGAGCCGTGGACGAACATCTCCGTCACCGAGGGGCTCTCGGGGTTCTCGAATCCCGCGACAATCACCGTCCTCGCGATGCTCATCCTGAGCAACGGCGTCTCTCGGTCGGGCGTCGTCCAGATTATCGGCCGGTACATGTCGGCGTTCGCGGGCACGAACAAACACCGCCAGCTCGCGTCGACGATTCTCGCGACCGGCCCCGCGTCCGGGTTCATCAACAACACGCCCGTGGTCGCCATCCTCGTCCCGGTCATCAGCGACCTCGCGCACAAGGGCGGGACGTCGCCGTCGAAACTGCTGATGCCGCTGTCGTTCGCGTCGATGCTCGGCGGGATGCTCACGCTCATCGGGACGTCGACGAACATCCTCGCGAGCCAGACCGCCGAGCGCATCGGCACCGAGCGCGGCGTCGACGCCCTGCACGCGTTCTCGATGTTCGAGTTCACGCACCTCGGCGCCATCGTGCTCGTCGTCGGCGCCGCCTACCTGATGACGATTGGCTACTGGCTGCTCCCCGAGCGCGTGCCGCCCGAGGAGGATTACCTCGCGGAGTACAACATGCAGGACTACCTCAGCGAGGTAGTCGTGCAGACGTCCTCGCCGCTCGTCGGGAAGACCGTCTCGGAGGCCATCGACGAGCAGCGCTTCGACGCCGACGTCCTCCAGCTCGTGCGCGGCGGCGAGCGCTTCATCGAGCCCATCGGGCAGAAAGTCATCAAGCCCGGGGACGTGCTCACGATTCGGACGGACCGCGAGACGCTGAGCGCCATCGCGGCGGTCGACGATCTCGCGCTGACGGGCGCGCCCGAGACCGACCCCGAGCTGGAGCCCAGCACGGAAGCAGAACAGACGCTCGTCGAGCTCGTCATCCAGTCGGGGTCGTCGCTGGTCGGCGAGACGCTGAAGTCGTCGTCGTTCCGCGGGCGCTACGACGCGAACGTGCTGGCGTTCCGCTCGCGCGGGGAGACCGTCCGCCAGCGCATGGACGAACGCAAGCTCCGCGTCGGCGACACGCTGTTGATTCAGGCGCCTGAGGACAGCATCGACCGACTCTCCCAGAGCCCGGACTTCATCCTCGCGCACGAGCCCGAGGAGCCCGACTACCGCACCGAGAAGATTCCGTACGCTGTCGCCACCATCGTCGGCGTCATCGGCGCGGCGACGCTGCTTCCCATCAACATCGTCGTGTCTGCGCTCGCGGGCGTCGTCGCGATGGTCGCCACCGGCGTGTTGCACCCCGGGGAAATCTACGACTCCGTCGACTGGAACGTCATCTTCCTGCTGGCGGGCGTGATTCCGCTCGGCATCGCTTTAGAGCAGACCGGCGGCGCGGAACTGCTCGGCGCGCTGGTCGCGGCGACCGGCCAGTTCCTTCCCGCCATCGGCGTGCTGTGGGTGTTCTACGTGTCGACGAGCCTCATCACGGGCGTCATCTCGAACAACGCTAGCGTCGTGTTGATGATTCCCGTCGCGGTCGAGGCCGCGCTGGAAGTCGGCGCGAACCCGTTCGCGTTCGTGCTCGCGGTGACGTTTGCTGCGTCGACGGCGTTCATGACGCCCGTGGGCTACCAGACGAACCTCTTCGTCTACGGCCCGGGCGGCTACAAGTTCGGCGACTACGTCCGCGTCGGGATGCCGCTGCAGTTGCTGTTGTCGGTGGTCACGGTCGCGGGCATCGCGTTCTTCTGGACGCTGTGAACCTCGCCCCCGTTAGAAGCCGAAGATGGGGACGAAGCGGAACGTGAGGTAGGCGCCGATGGTCGCCAGCAGCGGGACGACGTTCTGCATCAGAACGACGCGCGCGGTCGTCCCGGGGTCGAAGAGGTCCGACGCGCTCGGGATGTCCTCGGGGTCCTCCTCGCCGATTTCCGGGACTTCCTCGCCGCCTTCCTCGTCAGCAGCGAGTCCACCCACGGACACCGGTACCTCGCCCTCGCCGCGAACGGCGTCGGGCACCGAGACCGGGCGCGTTGCGCGACCCCAGCCGAGACCGACGATGGACATGGTCGCGATGACGACGAAGCTCGCGGGGATGCCGATGGCCGACAGGAAGATGACCAGCGACGCGCTCACGACGGCGACGACGATGGCCGCAGTGAGCGGGAGCTCCGTGATGTCGCTGCCCATCGTTTCGAGCGTGCGGCGCGCGATGGTGAACGCGCCGAGGCCGACCGCCACGCAGCCGATGATGATTGCGGGGTTCATCTCGAGGACGCCGCTGCCGACCAGCGGCGCGATGGCGTTGGCCACGTTGCTCGTCCCCGAACTGAACGCCATCAAACAGCCGATAGCGATGACCGTCGTGACGCCCCACAGCTCGCGGCGGTTCGTCGTCTCCGTGGGGCGCGGCACCGGGACGACCCCCGAGCGGTCGACTCTCAACAGGTCGCCGTCGCTGCGCTCCATCGCGATGAGCCGGTGGAGCCGCGCGTAGAAGTACCGGCCGACGACCAGCGACACCCAGAAGCCGATGACGGGCGCGACCAGCCACCAGATTGCGATTTCGCCGAACACCGCCCAGTCGAGGGCGTTGCGGGCGACGCCGAGGCCGGCGATGGCCCCGACCGCCGTCATCGACGTCGACGCGGGGACGCCGAAGAAGTTCCCGACGAACAGCGCCAGCCCCACGAAGAACAGCACGCCGATGCTGGCTTCCAGCGTGAAGATTCCGGGGTTCGTGACGAGCTCGCGGCCGAGCGTGTCGACGACGCGGCGGCCGAGCGTCCACGCACCGATGGCGAAAAAGCCGGTCATCAGCAGCGCCGCGACCGGCTTCGAGATGGCGTTCGCGCCGACTGCCGGGCCGAACGCCGGCCCGGTCGTCGACCCACCGACGTTGAAGCCGACGAACATCGCCACCAGGATGCCCACGAGGAGCAGGACGCTAATCACGCCGCCACCCCGCAGTCAGCCCGCGTAACGAGCGCACTCATTTCGGCTCGTCCTCGTCGGGTTCGACGTCGTCTCTCGATTGTTTCTCCTCGTCTTCGCTGTCCTCGTCTTCGCCTTCGTTTCCGTCCTCGTCGCCGTAACGCTCTTCGACGGCTTCGACTTTCTCCTCGACCGACTCGCCGTCGGATTCGGCGTCGCCCGTCGTTTCCTCGACGGTCTTCTCGACGGTCTCCTCGACAGTTTTCTCGACGGTCTCCTCCACTGTCTCCTCGACGGTTTCTTCGACAGTTTCGCCGACCGTTTCTTCGACGGTTTTCTCGACGGTTTCTTCGACCGTCTCTTCGACAGTTTCGCCGACTTTCTCCACGACGGTTTCGCCGACCGTTTCTTCGACGGTTTTCTCGACGGTTTCGCCGACCTTCTCCTCGACCGTCTCACCAACTTTCTCCTCGACGGTTTCGCCGACCGTTTCTTCGACGGTTTTCTCGACAGTTTCGCCGACCTTCTCCTCGACTGTCTCGCCGACGGTCTCCTCGACGCTGGCTTCGACAGTTTCGTCGACGGTGTCGCCGACCTTCGCTTCGACCGTCTCGCCGACGGACTTCTCGACGCTGGCTTCGACGGTTTCCTCGACGGTCTTCTCGACAGTTTCGCCGACCTTCTCCTCGACTGTCTCGTCGACCGTCTCGCTGACGGTTTCCTCGACGGTGTCGCTGACGGCCTGTGTCATCCAGTCGGGGTCGAAACGCGCCATCTTCCACGCGATGTGGATGACGAACGACGCCAGTACTCCCAGCCCGAACGCCAGGCCGGTCCGAGTTCCGACGACCGAGAACAGCACCACGGAGACGAAGATGAGCACGCCGTACGCGAGGTCCGTGAGGCTGTCGACGCGGTTCGGGTTCACGCGCCCACCCCCGAACGCGCGGACGCGCTTCCCGCGCGCGCTGTGAGCGTCGATTGCGATTCACGCGACCGTGTGTAGCCCGGCGCTAACGGGCTACGCTGGACGAGAAATGTGATACCCGAACAGAGGGCTTGCACGGAGAAAGGGATTCCGATGGGTAGGGGTGGACGTGTGGCTCCCTCGCTGCACTTCGTGGTTGCGTGCCGGCGGGTCTCGCCGTCGCACACCCCAACCGATAAGTAGTCGGTGGTATCACTAGAGAATATGCCGTTCGACTCGTTCGCCGATGCAGACGAAGCACAGGTCACCCGCGCAATCGCCCGCCAGTGGACCGAGGAGTTCATCGACGACACCGAGACCGACGTCATCATCGTCGGCGGCGGCCCCTCCGGGCTGATGGCCGCCAAAGAGCTCGCCGAGCGCGACGTTGACGTCACCGTCGTCGAGAAGAACAACTATCTCGGCGGCGGGTTCTGGCTCGGCGGCTTCCTGATGAACAAGCTCACCGTCCGCGCGCCCGCCGACGACGTCCTCGACGACCTCGGCGTCCCCTACGAGTACGACGACGAGACCGAGGGACTGGCGGTCGCGGACGGCCCCCACGCCTGCTCGTCGCTCATCAAGGCCGCCTGCGACGCCGGCGCGCGCATTCAGAACATGACCGAGTTCACCGACGTCGTCGTGCGCGACGACCACGA
>CAXREU010000027.1:0-6208 GCA_964229715.1 Halobacterium sp. | reverse complement strand
CCAGGTATGACTCCCGTAGTCGTCGCCGAGGCCGTCGAGAAGGCTTACGGCGACACCACCGCCGTCGACGGCGTCTCGCTGTCGGTCGGCGAGGGCGAGGTGTTCGCACTCGTCGGCCCGAACGGCGCGGGCAAGACGACGCTCGTGCGCTGTCTAACCGGGACGACGACGCCCGACGGCGGCAGCGTCGAGTTGCTCGGCGACGCCCCCAGCGAGACCAACGACCAGCGCGTCGGCCTGCTCCCCCAGGACTTCGCGCCGCCGGACCGCCTCACGGCGGGCGAACTCGTCGGCTACTACGCCGGCCTCTACGACGACGCCCGCAACCCCGAGACGGTCCTCGCGGAGGTCGGCCTCGACCCCGAGACGGAGACGTGGTACGGCGACCTCTCGGGCGGCGAGCAGCGCCGCGCGTGCGTCGCCGCGGCGCTCGTGAACGCGCCGGACGTCCTGTTCCGCGACGAGCCGACGACCGCCGTCGACCCGGCGGGTCGGCGCGCGCTCTGGCGCGTGTTCGAGGACCTCGCCGAGTCGGGGACGACTATCTTCCTCACGACGCACGACATGGCCGAAGCACAGCGCCTCGCGGACCGCGTCGCTCTGCTCGCTGACGGCCGGGTCGCGGCGACGGGAACCCCCCGAGAACTCGTCGCTGAGTACGGTGGGAAGCCGCGACTGGTCGTCGAGCTCCCCGAGGAACCGACGGAAGCGCCCGACGTTCCCGGGTTCGACCCCGGGGTGACGCGGGAGGGGCTCGTCTTCTCGGACGTCGCACCGGAGGCCATCGGCGACGTCGTGGCGGCGCTCGACGACGCCGGGGTCACGTTCGAGGCGTTGTCGTGGCGTGAGCCGACGCTGGAGGACGCGTACCTCGCGCTCGCTGGCGACATCGAAGGCGTGGAGGTGCAACGATGAGTCGCCTGGCCCGCATTCGCGCGGAAGCGACCGCGGCCTACCGGACGTTCCTGCGGCGTCGAACGGCGGTGTTTTTCACGTTCTTCTTCCCGGTGTTGCTCATCGTCATCTTCGCCGGACTCGTCCGCACGACGTCGGGCAGCGGCGGCCTGTTCACGGAGCCGACCGCGTACTACGTGCCGGCGTACCTCGCGACCGTCGTGCTGTTCACGCCGCTGTCCCGTGTCGGGAGCACGGTCGCGCGCCACCGCGAGGGCAACCGCTTCGAGAAACTATCGACGACGCCGCTGACCCGCGCGGAGTGGCTCGCCGCGCACACGTTCGTGAACGTCGCGCTCATCGCCGCCGCGTCCGCGGTGCTGCTCGTCGCGCTACTCGCGACGGGCGCGTCGTTCACGCTCTCCCCGTGGCTCGCCGTGCTCGTGCCCGCGACCTCCGTGGTGTTCTGCGGCGTCGGCGCGGTCATCGGGAGCTACGCGGACGGCCAGGACGGCGCCATCGCCGCGAGCAACGGCATCGCGCTCCCAGTCCTGTTCCTCTCGGAGACGTTCGTCCAGCCCGACCTGTTCCCGCCGTGGTTCCGACCCATCGTGGACCTCTCTCCGCTGGCGTACTTCGCGCGCGGCGTCCGCGCGGCGACGTACGCCGGCGGCGACGTCGCGACGAACACCGCAATCGTCGTGGGGCTCGCAGTCGTCGCGTTCGCGGTCGGCACGCTCGCGATACCGTGGACCGAGTGAAAGGGGCTACGCCACGAACCCGAATCTGTCGGCGACTCCAGCCGCGCCAGCGACGACCGCCAGCACGACCGCCACGGCGGCGACGCCGACCCACAGCGTGAACGCGAGACTCGCCAGCGCGCCAGCGAGCAGCCACTGCGCGACGCCGAGCGGCACCGCGAGAACACCGGCGACGGCGGCGGTGCGCGTGGCGATCGTCTTCGCTTGCGCGACGCGGAGCGCGGTGGCGTCCGCCTGCGATTCGACCGACCCGAGCACCGTCTCCGCGCCGTCGCCCGCGACGAACGTCGTGTTCCAGCAGCGCTCGCAGGGCGGGTCGGGGTCGGGCTGCCGCGTCCCGCAGGCCTTGCAGCGCCACACCTGTTCGTCGTCGGCGTCGCCGTCCATGCTGGCGTCTTCTCCCGATTCCGCGAGCAAGTAGCTGTCGATGCTCCCCTCCCAACCGTCTACTATTGCAAATTAGTCAGCCGATAGCGGGTGGGGCTGAAAGGGGCGGCGGGCTCGCGCTCGCGTGGTCGTCTCGCGACGGTGAGCCGAACGTAGTGAGGCGAACGCCGGGAGAGCTTGCTCTCCCGGAACAAGCACCGCAGGAACGAGCGTAGCGAGTGACGAGGAGCGCAGCGAGCGAACGACCGCGAGCCCGCCGGGGCTTTCGAAGAAGTGTAGACGACGGAAAGACCGCTAGCAGAGAGCGAAACTACTGCGAACGAACCTAGCGCGGAGCCCAGGAGTAGACGTGGTTGAGCATCCAGTAGGTGACGACGCCCAGGAAGAGGGACAGCGACCACGCGGTGACTGCAATCCGGCCGTACTTGGCGTGGCTCGTCTCCCGCAGTTCCGCCGGGGTGTGTGTGAGGCCGAGCGTGATGGCGTAGAGGACGACGGGGACGGCGACGACGGAGAGGATGATGTGGATGGCGAGCATGAGGAGGTACAGCGGTTCGACGACGCCGGCGTAGGCGGCGAGGAACTGGCCTTCCTCGATGACGATGGACTTCTCGAAGCCGCCGCCGACTTTCCAGAGGTAGAGGACGAGGAACACGCAGATGAGCGCGAACGCGGTCAGCATCGCGGCGCGGTGCTTCCGGACGTCGCCGCGCTTGATGAGGGCCGCGCCCGCCAGCAGGCTGGTGAGTGCGAGCGTGTTCACGACGGCGATGGCGTCCGAGAACAGGAGCACGGTCTCGTCCGAGAGCGGCGGGAACAGGGGGACGACGCCGGAGAAGGCGGCGGCGACGAGCGCGTAGCCGACGACCGAGAGGACGACGGTGACGCGGCGCGGGTTCGCTCGCGCGTAGTCGGAGACGGAAGTCATGGGTGGTCGTTCGGCCCCGTCCACAAACCCGTTTTCGCTTCTCGCGGGACAACCGGAGTTTGGGTAGCGCAAGCAGAACTGTAATAGAAGTCCGTTAGAGTGAAACACGTATGTGGCGAAATTCCGGCTATGAGCCACGAATCCCAGCGGAACATCCGGTGCCTGGTGGCCAAAGTCGGACTCGACGGCCACGACCGGGGCGCTCACGTCATCACGCGGGCGTTCCGCGACGCCGGATTCGAGGTCATCTACTCGGGCCTCCACAAGGCCCCCGAGGAAATCGTGCAGGCGGCCGTCCAGGAGGACGTCGACGTGCTCGGCATCTCCATCCTCTCGGGCGCGCACAACACGCTCGTGCCGAAAGTCGTCGAGGGCCTCCAGGAGTACGACGCCTTCGAGGACACGCTCGTCATCGTCGGTGGCATCGTCCCCGACGAGGACCGCGAGGGCCTGAAGGAGGCGGGCGTGGACGCCATCTTCGGGCCGGGGACGCCGATGGAGGAGACCATCGAGTTCATCCGGGCGAACGTGAAGCGGCGTGACTGAGATGGCCGCCCAGGACGCCCCCGACCTCGTGGACGAGCTGCTCGCTGGAAAACACCGGGCGCTCGCGCGCACCATCACGCGCATCGAGAACCGGTCGCCGGGCTACCGCGACCTCGTCGCCGCGCTCTACCCGCACACCGGAAACGCGGACGTCATCGGCATCACGGGCAGCCCGGGCTCGGGGAAGTCGACGCTCGTGGACAAGATGGCGAAGGCGTACCGCGACCGCGGACTCACCGTCGGCGTCATCGCCGTCGACCCCTCCAGCCCGTTCACGGGTGGCGCGGTGCTCGGCGACCGCATCCGGATGGCCTCCACCGCGACGGACATGGACGTGTTCTTCCGGTCGATGTCGGCCCGTGGCAGCCTCGGCGGCCTCTCGACGGCGACCACGGACGCCGTGAAGGCCTTAGACGCGTTCGGGAAGGACAAAATCATCATCGAGACGGTGGGCGCCGGGCAGAACGAGGTCGACGTCGTGAAGACCGCGGACACGGTCGCCGTGCTCGTGCCGCCCTCGTCGGGCGACGACGTCCAGATGCTGAAGGCGGGCATCCTCGAAATCGGGGACGTCTTCGTCGTGAACAAGGCGGACCTCGCGGGCTCGGACAAGACCGTCACCGAACTGAAGAACAGGCTCGACATGCGCGAAGGCGAAGAGGGTGACTGGGACCCCGAGTTCGTCTAGACGATTGCGAACACCGGCGAAGGAGTCGCGGAGTTCCTCGACGTGCTCGACGCCCACGCGGACTGGCTCGACGCGTCGGGCCGCCGCGAGGCCAAGCGCCACCAGCGCCACGCCGAGGAACTGCGGAACCTCCTCCGGGAGGACGCGAGCGAGCTCGTCGAGGACGAACTGGACGCGCGCGGCGGCGTCGACGAACTCGTCGAGCGCATCGACGCCGGGGAGACGACGCCGTACGACGTCGCCGACGACGTAATCGAGCCGCTCGCATACTGCCTCGACCGGCAGCGCGACTGATTCTGTCACAACGGCTAAGCGACTGGCGGCTGAACCGTCTGGCATGCGACTTCGCAGCCTCCTCGCTGGCGCCGTCGGCACCGTCGCGGCCGCGGACCTCCTCGACCGCGGCCTCCGCGCGAAGGCCGGCGTATTGCCGCCGGCGCTCGCGGGCGCACAGGACACCTACCGGTGGCGCGGGTTCGACGTGGCGTACACCGAGGCGGGCGACCCCGAGCGCCCGGACGTGGTCTGCCTGCACGGGATTCACGCTGCCGCGTCCAGCCGCGAGTTCGAGGGAATCTTCGACGCGCTCGCCGAGGACTACCACGTGATTGCGCCCGATTTGCCGGGGTTCGGGCGGACCGACCGCCCGCCGGTCGCGTACACGTCCTCGCTGTACGAGGAGTTCGTCGCGGACTTCGTCTCCGACGTCGCCGACGACCCCGTCGTCCTCGGGAGTTCGCTCTCGGGCGCGTGGGCGGCGATTGCCGCTCGGGAGGCGGACGTCTCGGGGCTGTTGCTCGTCTGCCCGACCGCGGACACCGGCCCGCGCCGGCCGTGGCTGCGCGCGCTCCTCCGCTCGCCCGTGCTCGGCGCCGCGGCGTTCGACGCGCTGACCGCGAAGCCCTCCCTCCGCTACTTCTACGAACGGGACGCCTTCTACTATCCCGAGCGCATCCCCGAGGGGCTCGTGGACTACCAGTGGCAGACCGCCCACCAGGCGGGCGCACGGTTCGCGCCCGCGTCGTTCGTCGGCGGCTACCTCGATGCGGACGTCGACCTCGGCGCCGAACTCCGCGAGCGCAATTGTCCAGTAACGCTCGTCTGGGGCCGGGAAGCCACCATCACGACGCTCGCCGCCGGCCGCGACGTCGCCGAGGACGCGGACGCGCGACTGGTCGTCGTCGACGAGACGCGCCTGCTCCCGCACGCAGAACAGCCCGAAGTGTTCCTCGACGCGGTCCGCGAGGACTTACCGCGGCTCGAAGACCACTAGCCGCTCGCCCCGCGTCTCCGTCTCGCCGACCCCGGGTTCGACGTCTAGCCCGCTTTCGACGTCCTCGACGTCCGCCAGCACCTGCCCCGTGAGTCGAACTGGACCGAAGTCCACGACGGCCGTGACGTAGGGTGCGTCGTCGGCGAACGACGGCGCAGGAACGTGGACCTTGGTGTACGTCGCCACCTCCCCAGAGTCGGGAAGTGGCGTTTCGTCGAGGTCGGCGCTCCCGCACTCCGGGCAGACGCGCCGCGGCGGCAGGCTCCCGTGGCCGTTCGCGCACTCCACGTAGTAGCCATCGCCCTCGGCGAGCGCGTCGAGGAACTCGTCGAAGCCCGCGTCGCGCACGGGTTCGTCGTCTTCAGTCATTCTGCGACCTCCTCCAGAACGTGAACCACGGCACTCGCCACAGTGCCACCGGCGTTGTGCGCGACGCCGACGCTGGCATCCGAGACGTGCTCGCTGTTGACGTGGTCGCCGCGCAGCAGTCTCGTGAGCTCGGCGACCTGACTCGTCCCGGTCGCACCCACAGGATGGCCCTTCGCCTTCAGCCCACCAGAGAGATTCACGGGGAGGTCGCCGTCTTGCGTAGTCACGCCGTCGCGGGCGGCCGTGATGCCTTCGCCGGTCTCGAAGAAGCCCAGCGACTCCAGCGCGAGCACTTCCGCGATGGTGAAGCAGTCGTGGACCTCCGCGAGGTCCACGTCGTCAGCCGCGACGCCGGCGTCCGC
>CAXREU010000026.1:0-13261 GCA_964229715.1 Halobacterium sp. | reverse complement strand
CGGCGGCCTCGTCGAGCAGCCGCCGCAGGTGGTGTTGCGTCTCTCCGGTGCCCAGTTGCAGGTCGTCCCGGAGCTTCGAGAAGTGCGCGCCCGGCGTCGCCGTCACGTAGCCCGTGATAGCGTCGCGGACGTCGCTGTCGCCGCCCTCGCCGTCGTCGTCACCGCCGGCGAGCCGCGTCAGCGGGCTGGCTGCGCCGACGGCGGCGAACCGGCGGTGCGTCTAGCGCTTGTCCTCGTCGATGCCCATCTACGTGGGCCTAGGCGGTCACCCGAGAAAAGCGTTCGGTACCGGATAGCACGCCAGCGCGGACGCCCAGTTACGCGCCTTTGCCGTCGTCGCCGCTGCTGCTGCCGTTAGCGTTGCTGTCGCCCGTATCGAGTTCCTGGTCCATCTCCTCGATGACTTCGTCGGTCGACGTCAGGCCGGCGTCCTCGCCGCGCTGGACGGCCTCGGCCTGTTCTTCGAGCTTCTCGGGGTCGATGTCGGCTTCCTCGCTGATCTGGTTGAGAATCTCGTCGATGTTGTCGAGGCCGATGAGTTCGCGGGTCTCGGCGTCGAATTCGAGGCTGTCGAGCTCGGTTCCGCCGCCGGCAACGTCGCTGCCGGCGAGGTGTTTGCCGTAGCGGCCGACGAGGCTGGTGAGCTCCTGCGGGAGGACGAACGTGTTCGACTCGCCCTCGCCGATGCCCTCGAGGGTCTCCATGCCCTTCTCGATGATGGCGCGTTCGCCCATCGACTCGGCGGACTTCGCGCGGAGGACGGTGGAGATGGCGTCACCCTGCGCTTCGAGAATCTGGGACTGCTTCTCACCCTGCGCGCGGATGATGTTCGACTGCTTGTCACCCTGCGCGTTCTCGATGGCGGACTGCCGTTCCCCCTGCGCTTCGAGAATCATCGCGCGGCGGCGACGCTCGGCGCTGGTCTGTTGCTCCATCGCCTTCTGGACCTCCTGGGAGGGGTTGACTTCCCGGACCTCCACGCTCTCCACGCGAATCCCCCACTCGTCGGTGGGTTCGTCAAGCTCCGTGCGGATGCGGGCGTTGATTTCCTGGCGCTTGTTCAGCGTGTCGTCCAGCTCCATGTCGCCTAAGACCGCGCGCAGCGTTGTCTGCGCGAGGTTCGAGACGGCGGTCTTGTAGTGATCGACTTCGAGGAACGCCCGCTTGGCGTCCCGCACGCGGATGTACACGACGGCGTCGGCAGTCACCGGCGAGTTGTCGCGGGTGATGGCCTCCTGCCGGGGCACGTCGATGGTCTGCGTGCGCATGTCGAAGGGGTACGTGCGCGCGACGAACGGCGGCACGATGTTGATACCGGGTTCGAGGAGGCCGCGGTACTCCCCGAACACCGTGAGGGCTTTCTTCTCGTAGGCGTCCACGATTTCGACGGTCTCGTAGACGACGACGGCCAACAGCAGCAACAACAGCAGCCCGACAGCTGGTATCACTGCGCCGCCCGTCTGTAACGGGGTTAACTCCATGTGTGAACGTTCGGCGAGCGGACAATAAGTGTTGGTACGCTTCGCGACGCGAGCGACCGCCGACTCGCGGAATCAGGCGCTGTCGGTGTTCCCGCTGTCCCGTTCGAGTTCCCGGTCGATGTCGTCGGCCCCCTCGACGGCTTCCACGGTGAGGATGTTCCCGCCGCCGGGGTCGACGACCACCACTTCCGTGCCGTACTCGATGGTGCCCGAGATGCTGCGCGCGCCGTACGTCGGGTTGAATCCGCCGGATTCGAGCTTCACGCGGCCCGAACGCGGCGTCACGTCTTCAAGGACGTACCCGCGTTTCCCGCGGAGGTCTTCCGAATCTAGCGTCTGGCCGCGTCCCGTCCCCTGGTAGACGTCGTAGTTGCGGTACAGGTACAGCGAAACCAGCCCGACACCCAGCACGAGGCCCGCGAGCACGAACGGGGTCGCCGCTGCCGGCACGAACAGCCCGATGAGGCCGGCGACCAGGAGCGCGACGCCGAGGACGATGAGGTGTGCGCCCGGCGCGAGCGCCTCCATGATGCACAGGGCCGTCCCGACGACGACGAGCAGGAACGACAGGGAGTAGCCGAACGCTTCTATCATACCCTATCGTTGGGTCGGCGGCGGGAAAACCGTTTCCTGCGTGGCCGACCGCAGGGAGGCCACGTTAGAGCGAACGCGGAGCGCAGCGATGCGTGAGCAGCGCGGTTCGGAGCGAGCGGCCAACGTAGTGAGCCGTGACCCGCGTGCCCACAGAAATACCGAACGTTCAGAACAGCAGGAGCGCGAGCACGCCGACCATGGCGGCGACGCCGAGGAGGAAGAACGCGACGTTCTCCGGGTTCGGCGACCCGGGTTCGATGGCTCGCACGTCGGGTTCGGCGTCGGGGCCGACTTCGTCGACCTCGTAGCGCCACGCGCGCTCGTCGTTCTCTGACATGCTCGTCTCTACACCGTGGACGTGGAAAAACTCGCGGGTTCGGTGGATTCAGGACTCGCCGGCGTAGACGACGCCGCGTTCGCCATCCACGGTGACGGTGTTGCCGTCCACGATGTCGTCGAGGTCGGCGTCCCCGACCATCGGCACGTCGAGTTCGCGCGCGACCATCGCGGGGTAGCCGGTCATCCCGGACTGCGCGCTCACGATGCCCGCAATCTTCGAGAGGTCGCCGTGGAACTCGTCGTCGAAGTCCGAACCGAGCACGACCACTGCGCGGTCGGGAACCCCAGAGAGGTCGCCGTCGTCGAGCACCGCCACGGGCCCGGTGACGCGTCCCTTCACGACGGACTGGCCGACCGTGAGTGTCTCGGCGGCGACGTGGACTTTCAGCGTGTTCGTCGTGCTCGCGCCCTCGAGGTCGGTCATCATGCCGACGAGCACGACCACCGTGTCGCCGCTGTCGACGACGCCCGAGTCGACCGCCGCCTGGACTGCGCGCTCGACGACCGTCGTCGCGTCGCCCTCCGCGACCGCCGCGTACTCCGCGTGAACGCCCCAGTTGAGCGCGAGCTCGCGGCGCACGCGGTGCGAGGGGGTCGCGCAGACCACCGGGACGCGGGGTCGGAACTTCGCCGCTTTGCGCGCGGTGTAGCCGGACTCGGACGCGACGACGACCGCGCTCGCATCGATGTCGCGGGCGAGGTAGCGCGCCGACCGCGCGAGCGCGTCGGTCTTCGCCGTGCCGTCGGCGGTCGGGACGCGTTGCTCCTGTAGTTCGGCGTACTCGCCGCTGCCCTCAACCTCGCGCACGATGCGGTCCATCGTCTCTACGACCCGCGTCGGGTTGTCGCCAACCGCGGTCTCGGCGGAGAGCATCACGGCATCCGTCCCGTCGAGGACGGCGTTCGCGACGTCACTGGCCTCTGCGCGTGTCGGGCGGCGCGCGTGCACCATCGAGTCCAGCATCTCCGTCGCCGTGATGACCGGAACGCCGGCGTCCCGGCACTTCCTGATGATGCGCGTCTGAATCATCGGCACGGCCTCCATCGGGCACTCCACGCCGAGGTCGCCGCGCGCGACCATCACGCCGTCGGCGGCCTCGACGATGTTGTCGAGGTTGTCGACGGCGCCCGCCCGCTCGATTTTCGCGACCACGGGGACGTCCGCGCCGAACGATTCGAGCACGCGCTCGACTTCGAGAACGTCGTCGGCGTCCCGCACGAAACTCGCGGCGACGTAGTCGACTTCCTCCTCCGCGGCGAGTTCGAGGTCGCGACGGTCCTTCTCGGTCACGACGTCGAGGTCGAGGTCGACGCCCGGGACGTTCACGCCCTTCCGGCTGCCGAGTTCGCCGCCCGATTCCACGCGCGCGGTGACCACGTCACCCTCGACGTCCTCGACGACCGTCTCGATGCGCCCGTCGTCCAGCAGCACTCGGTCCCCGGGTTCGGCCGCCGCAACGCTCGTCGACAGGCCGATGGTCTCGCCGGTCGTCTCGCCGCCCGGCACGAACTCCACGAGCGCCCCAGTCCCGACGTGGACTGGCTCGTCGGTCTCGGCCGTCCGGACCTCCGGCCCCTTCGTGTCCAGCATGACTGCCACCGGTTCCTCGGTCAGCTAGTCGACCCGCCGCGCCGTCGCAATCAGGTCGCGGCGGTCGTCGAGGTTGCCGTGGCTCGCGTTGATGCGCGCGACGGACATCCCCGCGTCCACCAGCGACCGTATCGACGACTCGTCGTCTGTCGCCGGTCCCCGCGTACAGACGATTTTCGCGTTTCTCATACCCGACGGCTACGACGCCGCCACGCAAAAACGTACGTGGTTAACTCGCCGCCGAGTTACATCCCGGCCACAGCGACTTTTCGGCGGCCGCCACAACCCCCGTGTATGCCGACGTACGCCGCAATCGCCAACGTCGAAACCGGCCAGTTCCAGAACGCCCAAGAACTCGCTGCCATCTGGGGCGACGTCCGCGCCGACCTCGAAGCCCAGGACTGCAACCTCCGGGACGCCTACGTGCTCCTCGGCGAACGCGACGTCCTCCTCCTCTTCGACGCCCCCGACCGCGAAGCCGCCCTCCAGGCCTCCATCGCCGCCGAACGCTACGGCATCGACATGCAGACCATGGAAGCCATGGACATCGAGAAACTCGGCGACGTCGTCGAGGACCTCTAAAACGACCTTTTGCGCTGCGGGTCGCCGCTGGCGGCCCTCGGCAAAAGCTCGGCCAAAAGCGTGTCGTCCTTCCTACGGTCGTCCTCGCGCCTCCGCTCCCTTCGGTCGCGGAGTGAACCGCGTCACTCGGGTTCTGTCGAACCGCTCACGGGGCGCTACGCTCCCCGTTCGCACAGGCCGAGGCGCTCGTTCCTCGCGCCTCGCGCCGCTCGCGGATGCTTATCTGCCGGTTTCTCGGCTGACAACAATACTGCTCTCTACGTAGGTTCAAGTAGGAAGCCGGAACCAACCCGGCGCGTGACCTGACAGCCGCCCGGTGTGCTCGGACGCGGAACGGCGGCACCCCACACCGGCACAGTTCGCCGCCTGCAAGCCCTACTTTATCTTCGTGCCCGGCTCGCTGTCGCCGTGCGTGGTGAGGAGGTCGGCGTCCTCGCCGGCGGCGAGAATCATGCCGTTGGACTCGACGCCGAACAGCTCGGCCTTCTCGAGGTTCGCGACGATGACGACGCGCTTGCCCGGGAGTTCGTCGAGGTCGTGGAGCTGCTTGATGCCCGCGACAATCTGGCGGACCTCGTGGCCGATGTCGACTTCGAGGCGCGCGAGGTCGTCGGCGCCCTCGATACCCTCCGCGGCCTCGATTTCGCCGACGCGCAGGTCGAGGGCCTGAAAGTCCTCGAAGCTGACGCGCTCGTCGGCGAGCGGTTCGAGTTCGGTTTCGGATGCTTCGCTCACGTCTCCGCTCTCTTCCTCGTCGCTACTAGCGGCTTCGATTTTCTCCTGAAGCTTCTCGTCGAGCTCCTCGACGCGCTCGTCTTCGACCTTCGTGAACAGCTCCTCGGGTTCGCCGAACGCCGCGGGCGGCGCCTGTAGGCAGTCGCCGATGGTCGCGTCCGCCGCGGAGCCGTCCTCGTCGAGTTGCGCCCAGATTTCGTCGGCCTTCTCGGGGACGAACGGCTGCAGCAGGACCGCGACGGCCTTCACGAGCTGCACGCAGTCGCGGATAACCGGTGCGGCCTCCTCGTCGTCGAGCTTCCAGGGCTCGTTGCGCTGGATGTACTCGTTGCCGTAGCGAGCGAGTGCGACCGCGCGCTCCCCGGCGGCCTTGAGGTCGTAGTCGTTGAGCGCGTCCTCGTAGTCGTCCATCGCGTCCGCGATTTCGGTCTCGACGTCCGCGGAGACGTTCGCGTCGGGCGTCCCGTCGAAGTTCCGCGTCGCGAACAGCAGCGCGCGGTAGACGAAGTTCCCGACGACGTCGGCGAGCTCGCTGTTCACGCGCTCGGCGAACCGGTCCCACGAGAAGTTCACGTCGCGCTCGAACCCGCTTGCCGTCGCCATGTAATACCGGAGTAGGTCCGGGTGGAACCCTTCGTCGAGGTACTCCTCGGCCCAGATGGCGCGGTTCTTCGACGTCGAGAGGCCCTTGCCGTCGATGTTCACGAAGCCGGTGGCGCAGACCGCCCGCGGTTCGGCGTAGTCGGCGGCTTCTAGCATCGCCGGCCAGTAGACAGTGTGGTGCTGGATGATGTCGCGTCCGATGACATGGACGACGTGGCCGTCGCCGTCCTTCCAGACCGTCTCCCAGTCGAAGTCGCCCGTGCGCTCGCTGTACTGCTTGGTTGTTGAGACGTACTCGATGGGGGCGTCCACCCAGACGTACAGCACGAGGTCGTCCGAGCCCTCCCCAGGGTAGTCGATGCCCCAGTCCATGTCCCGCGTGATACAGAGGTCCTGGAGCTCGCCCTCAATCCACTCGCGGGGCTGGTTCTGGGCGTTACTCGTGCCTTCGAGGCGGTTGATGAACCCCTGAAGGTGCTCTTGAACGTCCGAGAGCCGGAGGAACTTGTGGTCGCGCACGCGGTACTCCGCGGGGTTACCGGTGAGCGTGGAGACGGGGTCCTCGATTTCGCCGGGTTCGAGGTGACGCTGGCAGCCCTCGTCGCACTCGTCGCCGCGGGCGTGCTCGCCGCAGTACGGACACGTGCCCTCGACGTAGCGGTCGGGGAGCCACTGGTCGGCTTCGGGGTCGTACGCGACGTCGATTTCCTTCTCGAAGACGTGGCCGTTGTCCTCCCACGTGCGGACGAACTCCTTCGTGAGTTGGGTGTTGGTCTCGTCGTGCGTGTGGCCGTACTGGTCGAAGTCGACGTTGAACTTTGGGAACGTCTGTTTGTACTGTTCGTGGTGGCGGAGCGCGAACTCTTCGGGGCTGACGCCCTCTTCGGCGGCGTTGACGGCGATTGGGGTACCGTGCATGTCGCTGCCGCAGACGTAGATGGCGTCCTGGCCGAGCTTTCGAAGGCCGCGCGTGAACGCGTCCGCGTTGACGTAGCTGCGCAGATGGCCGATGTGGAGGTCGCCGTTGGCGTACGGCAACCCCGCAGTGACCACCGCCTGGTCGTCGGTCGGGAAGTCCTCGTAGGTCATGGTTTCTCGTTCTTCCGGCGCGGGCCTAAAGCCCGCTGGTTGTGTCGCGAAGTTCCGGGTCCGTGGCTGTAGCTGTGGAGTGGTGCTCGTGGAGAAGCGCGGTTCGCGTCCGCCCGGTGGCCGCATGAGGGCCCAGGAGCGAACGGTCCACCCGTGGGCGGCGCTACCGCTGCATGCGCATCGCGTCGACTCGCGGGTAGCGCATCCGGGTCACGAATCGTCGTTCGCTGCGGGCGGACAAAAGTGTTTCCGGGCGCCGTCACGCGAGCAACAGCACACCCTCGAAGAGCGCGATGGTGATGAGGAGTCGGCCGACGCCGCCTGCGAACGTCGCGACCGCGAATCGTCGGTGGTCCTTCTCGACGACGGAGAACGCGTACAGGGAGATGGTGTCCGGGAAGAACGGCACGCTGAGCGCGACCGCCATCCCGTAGTAGCCGTACGTCTGGACGAGCTCTACCATCCGGTTCTTCGACCATTCGACGGGTTCGAAGCCGAGCCGACGGAGCGCACGCACGACGGCGCCGGAGTGGCTGGCGCCGTGTCCGATGGACAGTGCGATGACGCTCCCGAGCGCCTTTCCGCCCGCGCTCACCACGACGACGAGGGCGACGAGGACCGGTGTGGAGACGCCGAGCCCGAGTGTCGCGGCGCTTCCACAGACGTAGCCAGCGGGACACAACACGACTTCGCTGGGCAGCGGGAGGACGAACGCGATGAGGAACGAGTAGACGAAGATGATGCCGAGTCCCGGCCAACCGGTCGCGGCACGGACCGCTCCCTCGACGGCGCTGAGGTCGATGGAGAGCGCGAGCAGAGCGGACGAGAGCACTGTCTATGTGGTGGGCTGTCGCGGGATTAAACGTTACCGACACCGGACAGCGCCGCGAGAAAGTCGTCGAGCAGTTCGCGGGTGACGTGGGGCATGCAGACGACGCGGAGTTCGCCGGTGCCCGTGCGGGAGATGCGCCAGCCGTCGTCGCGGAGCGCGTTGAACTCGGCGTCCGGGAGGTCAGCGGCGACCAGCGGAAGCACGGGGTCGACGACGTCGTAGCCGCGCGCGTCGAGCTCCGCGGCGAGGTAGTCGGCGTTGGCCTGCGAGCGCTCGTACTGGTCGCGGTAGCCGTCCGGCCAGAGCGCGTCGAGGGCGGCGTGGGTGCCGGCGACGCCGGCGCCAGAGCGCGTGCCGCCGAGCGTCGGCTGGGTGTCGGATTCCAGATACGGGGTGTCGACGGCGAGCGCGTCCAGCGTCTCGGCGTCTCGCGCGAGGAAGCCGCCGGCAGGAATCGGCGCCTGCCCCATCTTGTGGGGGTCGATGGTCATCGTGTCGACGGGTGCGTCCGCGAAGCTCCAGTCGTGGCCGGTGAACGGGAGGACGAACCCGCCCCACGCTGCGTCGACGTGGAGGCGTGCATCGACGTCCGCGGTGATGTCCGCGAGCGCGGGAATCGGGTCGACGCGGCCGTACTCCGTCGTGCCGGCGACGCCGACGACGAGCGCGGTGTCGTCGTCCGCGAGGTCGACGACGCTGTCCACGTCCGCGCGGTGGTCGTCGTCCGTGGCCGCGAGTCGGAGTTCGACGTCAAGCACGTCGGCGGCCTTCTGGAAGCTGAAGTGCGCGCTCTCGGGCGCGACGACGTTCACGTCGCCGTCGGCGAGGTTGCGGGCGGCACGAACGGCTTGGATGTTTGCCTCGGTGCCGCCGGAGCCGACGTAGCCGTGCGGGTCGTCGAGCCCGACGACCTCGCCGAGCGCGTCGACCGCTTCGGTTTCGAGGTCAGCGACCGCGGGGTAGGTCGCGGGGTCGCCAGGGTTGTCGGCGAGGAACGCCACCGCGGCCTCGCGGGCGGCCGGGTGGGGCTCCGTACACATCGAGGAGAGCACGCGGTCGAAGTCCTGCGGGGTGGGCGTCGGCGCCGCGCGTGGCATACTGTCTGCCAGTCGAAGGAGCGATTTAGCGGTTCCGCTCTCGGGTCACTCCTCAGTGAGGTAGCGGATGCGCTCGGGGACGGGCGGGTGCTGGTAGTGGAACGTCTCGTACAGCGGGTGCGGGAACGGGTTGCCGAGGTTCTCGCTGGTCAGCGCGGCGAGCGCGCCCGCCAGCGGTTGGCCGCCGTCCATCACGTCCACGGCGAACGCGTCGGCTTCGCGCTCGTTCGCGAGCCAGAGCCGGTTCGAGAGCGGGCCGGCGAACTGGCTCACGGGTTCGACCCACAGCGCCGCGAGCAGTAGGCCCGCGGCGGGAACCTCGGGCGCGCCGAACATCGCGTACAGCCACGACGACTCCACGAGGAACTGCGCGACGAACAGGAGGATGCCAGCCTGCACGACGCTGGCGGCCATCCCCTGCCAGATGGGGCCTTTCTTCCAGTGCGCGAGTTCGTGTGCGAGCACGCTCTGGAGTTCGGTTTCGTCGAGCTGGTCGACGAGCGTGTCGAAGAGGACGACGCGCTTGGTCGCGCCGAACCCCGTGAAGAAGGCATTCGAGTGCCCGGAGCGCGAGCTCGCGTTCATCACGTAGACGTCGTCGCAGGTGAAGCCCGCGCGCTCGAAGACGTCGTCAACGGCGTCGCGGAGGCTGGAGTCCTCGACGGGCTCGAAGTCGTAGAACAGCGGGAGGAACACGCGCGGCACGATAATCTGGGTGGCGAGCAGGAAGACGCCGACGACGCCGGTGGCGGCGAGCCACCACCACTCGGGGAACGCGTCCACGACGAACAGCACGGCCGCGCCGAGCGTAGCGACGAGCACGACAGTAAACGCGGTGCTGACGAGTTTGTCGCGGACGAACAGTTTCGGGGACTGTTCGTTGAAGTCGAACGCGTCCTCGACGGCGAACGTCTCGAAGGCGTCGAAGGGCACGCGCAGCAGTTGGAACGCGAGCGCGGCGCCGACGAACACCGCGACGCCCGCGAGCAGGTCGTTCCCGACGATGTCGTAGGCAGCCGCCACGGCGTCGCCGAACAGGCCGGTGTAGAGCACGAGCAGGACGTCGCCGAGCACGACGACGCTCTGCAGTTGGCTGGCAGCGGTCGTCAGCCGGTGGTAGTCGAGCAAGCGCTCGGGGTCGTTGACGCCGACGGCGTCGGCCAGCCACTCCGTGCGCTCGCGGACGGTCCGGTCGGCGTGCCGGACGTTCAGCGCGGCGAGCGCGACGAAGAAGCCGGTCGAACCGGCGACCAACAGCAGGAAGACGGCGTGGTACGCGAGCATACTACTGGAAAGGAACTCGGCGGTGAAAACGGCTTTCGTGTCGCCGAGCGGACCGGAGAACGGTGCGGCGGGGTGGGACGAGCAGTTAGTCCCGGACGGAGTCGAGGATGAGGCGCTGTTCGACGCGCTTGACCTCGTGTTGGACGTCGCGGACGGCGTCGATGTTCGCGGAAATCGAGGAGATACCGGTCTCCACGAGGAAGTTCACCATCTCGGGCTTCGAGCCGGCCTGTCCGCAGATACTGGTGGCGACGTCGTGCTCGCGGCACGTCTCGATGGCGCTCTCGATGAGGTCCAGGACGGCGGGGTGGAGTTCGTCGAAGCGGTCGGCGACGTTGCCGTTGTTCCGGTCGACGGCGAGCGTGTACTGCGTGAGGTCGTTCGTGCCGAACGACGCGAAGTCGATGCCCTCGGCGGCGAGTTCGCCGACGGAGAGCGCGGCCGCGGGCGTCTCAATCATCGCGCCCCACGTGCGCTTCTCGGTGTCGAGGCCGACCTCGGTCATGAGCTCGCGGGCCTGCCGCACGTCGTCGGCGTCGTTCACGAGCGGGAACATGATTTCGACGTTGTCGTACCCCATCTCGTACAGTTCCTTGAACGCCTCCAGCTCGTGCTTGAACACGTTGGGGCGGTCGAGGCTGCGGCGGATGCCGCGGTAGCCCAGCATCGGGTTGTGTTCGTGGGGTTCGTCGCTGCCGCCCTCCAGTTGCCGGAACTCGTCGGTCGGGGCGTCGAGCGTGCGGACGCGGACGGGACGCGGGTAGAACTCCTCGGCGACCGTGCGCACGCCGGAGACGAGTTCGTCTACGTAGGCGTCCTCGCCGTGGTCGGCGATGTAGCGCTCGGGCGTCTTGTTCGTGGAGAGAATCATGTGCTCCGTACGGAGCAGACCGACGCCGTCGGCGCCCGTCGCGGCGGCGCGCTCGGCGGCCTCGGGAATCGAGACGTTGACCTTCACTTCGGTCGCAGTCATCGGCTTCACGGGCGTGGTCGGGCGTGCTTCCTCGATGGGGTTGCGCTCGGACTCCACCTCGGTGCGGCCTTCGCTGACGGTGCCGCGGTCGCCGTCGAGCGTGATAATCTGGTCGTCGTGGAGCACGTCCGTGGCGTTCGTCGCGCCGACGACCGCCGGACAGCCCAGTTCGCGGGAGACGATGGCGGCGTGGCTGGTCATGCCGCCCTCGTCGGTGACGATACCGGCGGCGCGCTTCATCGCGGGCACCATATCCGGGGTCGTCATCGCGGTGACGATGATGTCGCCCTCGCCGACCTTGTCGAGTTGGTCGAGCTTGGTGACAACGCGAGCCGGGCCGGACGCGATGCCGGGGCTGGCGCCGAGGCCGTGCACGAGCTCCTCGCCGGTGTCTTCGCCGTTTTCGGTCATCTCGGTGTCCTCGTCGATGGTCGTGATGGGGCGGGACTGCAGCATGTAGATGTCGCCGTCAGTCATCGCCCACTCGACGTCCTGTGGTTCGCCGTAGTGCTCCTCGACGCGCTCGCCGATGGTGACGAGGTCCAGAATCTCCTCGTCGGAGAGCACGCGCTGCTCGCGCTTCTCCGCGGGCACCTCACGTTCGACAGTCTCGCCGGTCTCCTCGTCGCGGACGCACATCACCTTCTTGTCCGCGACCGAGACCTCCTCGACGGTGTTCGTGTCGCGGTCGACGTGGTAGTTGTCCGGGGAGACCGAGCCGGAGACGACGGCCTCGCCGAGCCCCCACGCGGCCTCGATGATGGCCTCGTGGGCGCCCGTCGAGGGGTGGCTCGTGAACATCACGCCGGACTTCTCGGCGTCGACCATCTTCTGGACGACCACCGCGATGTCGACCTTGCGGTGGTCGAAGCCCTGCTCCTCGCGGTAGTCGATGGCGCGCTGCGGGAACAGCGACGCCCAGCAGCGCTTCACGCGGTCGACGAGGTCCTCGCGCGTGATGTTGAGGAACGTCTCCTGTTGGCCCGCGAAGCTCGCGTCGGGGAGGTCCTCGGCGGTCGCGGACGACCGCACGGCGACGGACGCGTGGCCGTCGTCCAGGTCGTCGTACGACGACAGGATGTCCTCCCGGATGTGTTCGGGGAGCTCGGTGTTCAGAATGATGTCCTTCGCGGCCGCTTCGGCGTCGGCGAGCGCGCTGGAGTCCTCGGGGTCGACATCCACCGCGTCGAACAGTTCGTCGTCGACATTCGCGTCCTCGATGAACGAGCGGTACGTCCCCGCGGTCACGACGAACCCCGGGGGGACGGGCAGCCCGGCGTCCGTCAGTTCACCGAGCGAGGCGCCCTTGCCGCCGACACTGTCGATGTCGTCGGCCCGTACGTCTTCCAGCCATCGAACAGCCATTGACAGGTAGATACACCGGAACTGCTCATAAGAAGGTTGCGAACGGCTCACTCGCAAGAATTTCATACTCGGTTTCGAGTACCGATTGGGTCGACGAGCCGGGTGGTCGCCGCCGTCGTGGTGTCGGTGCGGCCACCAGCGGAGGATTTTAGCCGGCGGCTCGTCTCCACCCGGGCATGGACGCGAAACGCGCAGCCGTTCACGCCGGCAAGTACTTCCTGTTCACGTCCGCGTTCGCCATCGTCGGCCTCGCGCTGGTCGGCGGCGGCGTCGCGCTCGGCGGTCTCGAAGCGTGGGATATCCTCTCGGCGAACTCCTCGGCGACCGGCCAGGCGCTATCAGCCGCCGCGCCCGGCATCGTGCTCGCCGTCGCGGGCCTGCTCGTCTACCGCTTCGGGAAGGCGTGGTCGCTGTACAAGACGCTCACCGCCGCCAACGAGGACGCGCTCTCGGACACCTTCGACACCCAGCGCGTCAAGAGCGATATCGTGAGCGTGCTCGACGACCGGCTCGCGGACATGCAGAACGACCTCCAGTCCGTGAACCGCGAACTCCGCAAGCTCAAAGAAGACGACGCGTTCGAGTTCGGCGAGGCGCCGACCTCGAAGGACTAGGCGTCGAGGATGTCGTCGGTCTCGACCGGCGGCACCGGTAGTTCGCCATCGCGCGTCTCGACGGCCGGGCCGCCGACTTTCG
>CAXREU010000025.1:0-5884 GCA_964229715.1 Halobacterium sp. | reverse complement strand
GCTCGCCGCCGGGATTCCGGTCGGCATCCCCGAGGGCTCGGTGACGCTGGCTGCCTTCGTCGCGAGCCTCCCAATCGCAGCTATCGCGACGAACGTCCTCGGCGTAAACAACGTCCGCGACCGCGAGGAGGACGCGAAGACCGGCAAGCGCACGCTCGCCGTCCGCTTCGGCTACACGTTCTCCCGCGTCCAGTTCGCCGCGATGCTCGTGCTGGCGTACGCCGTGCCGGTGTGGTTCTTCGCGCGGACCGGCGAGCCCGCGGTGTTCCTGCCGTACCTCTCGCTCCCGCTCGCCGCGCGCGTCACGAAGACCATCTTCACGCGGACCGACGGCGACGCGCTCAATCCGGCGCTCACGCGCACCGGCCAACTGCTCGCGCTGTACGCGCTCCTGTTCGGCGTCGGCCTCGCGATATGATTCAGCAGTTTGCGCTCCCGCTGGCCCGCCCGCTGGAGACGGCTCGCGGCACCATCGACGAGCGCCGCGGCTTCCTCTTCGCTCGAAACGGCGGCGTGGGCGAAGCCACCCCACTTCCGGGCTGGACCGAATCGATAGATGTCTGCAAGCAGGCGCTCGAAGCCGCTGAGAACCCCGAAGCGTGGAACGGCGCGCTCGCTGCCTGCGAGGATGCGCCCGCCGCACGCCACGCCGTCTCGCTCGCGAAACTCGACGCCGAGGCCCGGGCTGCGAACGTCTCGCTCGCCCACTCCCTCGCGGAGAACCCCGCAGAGTCGGTTCCGGTGAACGCCACCGTCGGCGATGCATCCGTCGAAAATACAGTAGACGAAGCGCGAGCCGCCGTCGAGCGCGGCTTCGAGACGGTGAAAGTCAAGGTCGGCGCGCGCTCCGTCGCCGAAGATGTCGAACGCCTCCGCGCAGTCCGAAACGAGACAGACACAACGCTGCGCACGGACGCGAACGGCGCGTGGACGCGTGAGCAAGCCCGCGAGGCGTTCGATGCGTTCGCCGACCTCGGCATCGAGTACGTCGAACAGCCCCTGCCCGCGGGCGACCTCGCGGGGCACGTCGACCTCCGTGGTGGTGATGTCGGCGTCGCGCTCGACGAGTCGCTGACCGAGCACACACTCTCGGACGTGCTCGATGCTGCGGACTACGTCGTGCTGAAGCCGATGGCGCTCGGGGGCGTGGACCGTGCGCTCGACGCCGCTCGCGACGCTCGCGGAGCAGGTGTCGAACCGGTGGTGACGACGACCGTCGACGCCGTCGTCGCACGCACTGCCGCCGTCCACCTCGCTGCTTCGATTCCAGACGTTCCAGCATGTGGACTCGCGACGGCCGACCGGCTCGGCGACGACCTCGCGGCCGACCCGGCGCCCGTCGAAGACGGACAGATTCGCGTCCCGGAAGCGGCGGGTCACGGTGTCGCCGTCGACTTCGCGGAGGTGAACGCAGATGCGTGATACGGTCGCGCTCCAGACGCGGAGCAACCCCGACGCGACCGCGCTCGTGGACGCCGCGACCGACGCGTCGTGGACGTTCCGCGACCTCGACGCCGACATCGAGGCGACGGCGGGACGGCTCGCTGCGTGCGGCGTCCAGCGCGGCGACCGCGTCGCAATCCTGATGGAGAATCGGCCCGCGTTCGTCCGGTTGCTGTTCGCGTGCGCCCGGCTCGGCGCGGTGCTCGTGCCGCTGAACGCGCGACTCGCGACACCCGAACTCCGCGCGCAAGCGGAGCGCGTCGGCCCCGCGGTCGTCGTCTGTGAAGGCGACACCGCAGACGCGGCACGCGAGCTCCCCGTGCCGGCGGTGAGCGTGGATGCGGAGGGAGACGTCGAGCACCTGGGCGCACGCTCGCCGGATAGTTTCGATCCCGCGGACCTCTCGTGGACGGACACGCGCGCCATAATGTTCACCTCGGGGACGACGGGCGACCCGAAGGCCGTCCGGCTGACGTACGCGAACTTCGCCGCGAGCGCCGTCGCGTCGTCGTTCCGTCTGGGCGTGCTCCCCGGGGACAGCTGGCTCTGTCCGCTCTCGCTGTACCACATGGGCGGGCTCTCGGTCGTCCTGCGCTCGGCGCTGTACGGGACGACGGCGGTGCTCGCGCGCGGCTTCGACGCCGACGACGTGCGCGACACGCTCGCGACATACGACTGCACGGGCGTCTCGCTCGTCCCGACGATGCTCTCCCGGCTGCTTGACGCGGGCAAGGTCCCCGACAGCCTGCGGTTCGCGCTCGTCGGCGGCGCGCCCACGCCGCCCGAACTCGTGGAACGCGCGCTCAACGCGGGCGTCCCCGTCTGCCCGACGTTCGGAATGACCGAGACCACCTCGCAGGTCGCGACGCTGCACACGACGGAAGTCCGCGACCATCTGGATAGCGCGGGGCGGCCGCTGCTCGGCACCGACGTGACCGTCGTGGGCGACGACGGCGAGGTGCTGCCGGCGGGCGAGACTGGCGAACTCGTCGTCTCCGGGCCGACAGTCACACCCGGCTACCTCTCCGCGGCCGCGAACAGCGAGCGGTTCTGCGAACACGGCCTCCGCACGGGCGACTTCGGGTTCGTAGATTCTGCGGGGTTCCTCCACCTGGGCGGCCGACAGACCGACCAGATCGTCACGGGTGGCGAGAACGTCCACCCCGAGGAAGTCGCGGCTGTCCTCCGCGACCACCCGGCCGTCGCGGACGTCGCTGTCGTCGGCGTGCCCGACGAGGAGTGGGGCGAGCGCGTCGCCGCACTCGTCGTGCCCGGGGACGAGGGTGTGACTGCCGACGACCTCCGGGTGTTCTGCGAGGACCGGCTCGCGGACTACAAGCACCCGCGCACGATTGCGTTCGCCGACGAAGTGCCACGGACTGCGTCGGGGACTGTCGACCGGGAGGCGGTGCGGCGCGACCTCGAGACCGAGTAGGCGAGACTGGATCGCAGTGCACGAGCGACTCGCACCGAAGTAGGTGCTACGTCGAGCGGAGTTCCCGCTCACGACAGTCCCCAATATATTGGGTTCGTCCCCAGAGTATATGGGCTTCTGCTGCGTATCCGCTAGCATGGTCGAATCGTGGACCGAGTCGATGACGGCCCGCGAGCGCGTCGAGACGATTGCGACGACGCTCTCGGAGCCAAGGACCGCGAACTGGATTGCCGAGCAGGCAGATGTCAAGTGGGACACCGCGAAGAAGCACCTCGACAACCTCGCCGAGTCGGGCGTCCTCCTCGTGACTGAGGACGACACCTACGTCCCGGACCCGACCCGAGCCTACTTCGACCACCTTCGAGAACTCATCCTGACCAACGACCGAGCGGAACTCCGGGGGGAACTCGAAGCCATCGCCGACCGAATCGAGGACTGGAAAACGACGTACGAGGTGGACTCGCCCGAGGACCTCGAAGCGACGCTCGGGGACGACCTGCCTGCTGACGAGATTCGAGCACGGCGACAGGCGCTCCGTCGCTGGGAGAACAGCCTTCGTTCGCGCGATACCATTCAAACTGCGCTCCAGCTCTACGACGACATCCAGTCACTCACTGACGACGTCCCTGCGAACATCCGTCTCGAAGGCGCGGGGTGACTCGTTGTGGCCCCGATTTTTGGCGTGTGGCGACCCGTCGAGCCGAAGCTCCTTCGCCGTGTTCACGACCGGCTCTCACGGACCGGTGGTTGTGTAACTGTCTGGTACGAGCCGTCCCAACGGGACGCCAACGAGGTCGTCGCAGAGATCGACCCCGTCGCGTTCCTCGAACGAGAATACTCGGCTTCGAACGTTCGTCTCCGAGTCGAGTTCGACCTCGAGGGTGAGCGCCCACACTACTGGATCCAGTGGTGGAACCCGGAGTCCGGTCGTGGGTTTGGGTGGCATGCTGACGAGACAGAACCGGAGTATGGGCCTGTTCATCTCCAGGTCGAGTACGCAGATGGCACGACCGAGCGGCGGTCTGCCGACCACATCGAAGACGAGCATCCGTATTCCACCTTTGAACGTTGCCTGACCAGCATTCCGGACCAACTCTCGGAGATTACGTGGAAGCGGTGACCACCGCTCCGACGAACGCCGCCGAGAACTAAGTGGGCGCGGGTCGTAGCCTGGGTCGTGTGTACGCTGGCATTCGCGTGGCAGGCCTTCGACGACGCGCCGCTCGTGGTCGGGGCGAACCGCGACGAGGCAGTCGGCCGGCCGTCCTCGGCGCCCGCCGTCCGCGGTACGAACCCCGAGGTGCTGATGCCCAGAGACGAGGAAGCCGGCGGCACGTGGCTCGGCGTGAACGAACACCGCGTGTTCGTCGGCGTAACGAATCGAGATGCGGACATTGAGGGCGAGCGCTCCCGTGGGCTCCTCGTCACTGACGCGCTCGCTGCGGGGTCCGCCGACGGCGCTATTGGCACTGTGGAGCGCGAGGTCGCCGACCGCGAGTACGCGGGGTTCAACCTCGTTATTGCCGACGAACACGAGTGCGTGCTCCTGGAGTGGGACGGCGTGCTGCGGACGCACGCCTTCGACCCCGGAACGCACGTCGTCGTGAACGCCGGCTTCGACGACGGCACCGGGAAGTCCCGCGCGGTCCGCGATGCACTTCGTGGCCAGGCGAGTCCTGAGGCGTGGCTGGCTGCTGCGCGTGACGTGCTCCGCGACCACGAGACCGGGGCGTGTATCCATCGCGACGGCTACGGCACGCGGTCGTCGTCGCTCGTGACGATTTCGGCTGATGGCGAAGTCGCTTATGAGTTCGCGGACGGCCCGCCCTGCGAGACGGAGTACCGACGCACAGACAATCAGCTTTAAACCGCGCGCACACCCTGTTTCGTACATGAGCGCCGAAGCCACCGAGTCGGACCTCTCGGAGGACGAGCGACGCGGGCTGGAACTCGTTCGAGAGACGCGGGGCGTCCACCAGAGCGAGTTCTGGAAGGAACTCGACGTCTCCTCGCGAAAGGGCAGCCGCATCGCCTCGAAACTCGAAGAGAAAGGGTTCGTCGAGCGCGAGGAAACCGTCCACAACGGGAACACCACCTACCTCATCACACCCATCATCGACGAGCGCGCCCTCGACTTCTCGCTTCTGATGGCCGGGGAGATGCTGTCGCCGTTCGTCGGCGAGGAAGAAGTCGACGCCCAGAGCGACGCCTTCTCGCAGTGGATTATGAACCTCGCGTACGAGGACCAAATCGACACGGAGCCCGAACCCGAGCCGGAACCGGACGGCGAATTCTAAGCCGGCCGCCTGTTCTCGCCGCTATTCGCTATGTGAGTCGCGCGCAATCACGAGTGCGACGCCGTCTTCTCCGTCGGCTTCCGTCGCGTACAGCGCCACGAGTGCATCCTCGACGTCGTCCGGAACGCCGGCGCGCTCGCGGACATCCGCCCACACGCGCTCGGGAACGCGGAGAATCCACGCGTCGGGCCGGCGTTCGACCAGCGGGTCGTCGCGGAACGCCTGGCGCCACTCGTAGACGAGACCGTCGATGGAGCGACCGGGGTAGTCCGCGAGCATCGCCTGTACGGACGCGGCGGCCTCGCGGAGCGCGGCCTCGGTGACGTCATTGTCGGCGGCGACGCGCGCGACCGTCTGGTCGTCGAACGGGAGCATAGCTGTGCGTTCGAGCGCGACGAAGAAAATGCCACTCTATCCGGCGAGAACCGTCGGCCGGACTCAGTAATCGAGGTCGTCGGTTGTCGTGTCGAGGACGAGCACGACGGCCGCGCCGAGGACTGCCGCGGCGACGACGACTGCCGCGCTCGCTGCGGTCCACTCGGGGTTCGCGTCGCTAATCTGGATGGCCGGCGCTCGGAGCGCGCCCGCCATCAGCGCGACGAGGAAGGTGAGCGTCGCCGCGCGGTAGTGGTCGAGCGCCCACTCGACGACGCGCGCGACCGCCAGGAGGCCGACGACCGCGCCCGCCGTGACCACGACGAGCGTCGTC
>CAXREU010000024.1:0-11360 GCA_964229715.1 Halobacterium sp. | reverse complement strand
GGGTCGCGCACGTCGAAGACCCGGACCCGCGCCGCGGCCTCGCCGCGCTGCTCGGGACCAGCGGCGGCTGGGCGGCCGCCCAGGCGGGATTCCTCGTCGTGCCATCGACACAGCTCACGGTCGCGGTGTACACCGCGGGGCTCGTCCTCGGGCTGGCGACGGTGGGCGCGTGGCTGTACTTCTGCTCGGCGTACACCGGCCGGACGTTCCACCACGACCCGACGCCTCGCCGGCTCGCGCTCGGCGTCTTCCTCGCCGTCGTCGCGGTGAAAGTCACCAACCCCTGGCACGGCTTCTACTTCGGCGTCGAGCAGGTGTCGGCGCCGTTCCCGCACGTAGCCATCGAGCACTACGTCCTCCACTGGGTCGTGATGGGGACGGCGTACGCGCTCGCCGCCGTCGGCTACTTCATGCTGTTCGAACTGCTCGGGCAGACGGGCTACGACACGCGCCCGCTGCTCGCGCTCGTCGGCGTCACCGGCCTCCCGGTCGCGGCGGACGTCGTCGGCGCGTCGACGACGCTCATCCCGGCGCTCAGCTACGAGTCCGTGGGGGTCGCGGCGTTCGCCGTGGGCGTGCTGTTCGTCTACCTCGACCGATTTCAGGCGGTCCAGCTCGCGGGCGACGTCGGGGACGCCGTCGTCTTCCTCACCGAGGACGACGAGATTCGGGACGCGAACGAGCGCGCCCGCGAGTTGTTTCCCGCGTTGGCGGGGGCGACGGGCGAACCGCTCGCCGCGGTCGTCCCGGACATCGCCGACCGGCTCGCCGGCGACCGGGACGTCGTCGAACTGTACCGTGACGGTAAGCGGCGGTACTACCAGGTGTCGGTGACGCCGTTCACGTTCGGGCGGACGCGCGTCGGGCGAATGGTCGTCGTGACCGACGTCACCAGCGAGGAGCACACGCGCCGCCAGATTCGACGGCAGAACGAGCGCCTCGGCCAGTTCGCGGGCGTCGTCAGCCACGACCTCCGCAACCCCCTCAACGTCGCAGCGGGCCGCGTGGACCTGGCGCGCGACCAGCGCAACAACGAGCACCTCGACGCCGCGGCGCGGGCCCTCGACCGCATGGAGCAAATCATCGAGGGCGTGTTGATGCTCGCCCGGGAGGGCGAAGACATCGGCGAACGCTCGCGCGTTTCGCTGGCGGCGCTGGCGGAGCAGGCGTGGGCGTCGGTCGCCGCCGAGCACGCCACCCACGTCGTGGACAGCGACCTCGCGTTCGACGCGGACGCCGACCGCGTCGTCCAACTCTTGGAGAACCTCTACCGGAACAGCGTCGAACACGGCGGCCCCGAGGTCACGGTGCGCGTCGGCGCGCTCGCCGGCGAACCGGGATTCTACGTGGAGGACGACGGTCCCGGCATCCCCGCTGAGCTGCAGGACGACATCTTCGAGATGGGATACACGACCGGCGACGGCACGGGTCTCGGGCTCTCCATCGTGGAGACCATCGCGTCCGCGCACGGCTGGGAGGTCGCCGCGACCGACGCGGAGCAGAGCGAGACGGGCGCGCGCTTCGAAATTACGGGCGTCGAATCCGCGGACTAACGCTCGGTCGACTACGGCGACCCGGCGGGCGCGTCGGCTTCCTCGGGCACGTCGTCGCCGCGCTCGGCGAGGTGTTCGGCGACCTTCCGGCGGTTGATTTCGCCGATGCGGTCGGCGGTCTCGTCCACGAACGCGAAGAGCGTTTCTTGGACGGCGCTGTTCTCGTCGCGAATCGTCGGGCCGCCGTCCTCGCTGCCGAAGTCCGGGTGAACGGGGAGTTCGGCGAGCACGGGAACGTCGTAGTCGTCGCTGATTTCGGCCGCACCGCCGCTGCCGAACACGTCGTGCGTGTCCTCGCAGTTCGGACAGTGGTACGTGGCCATGTTCTCCACGATGCCGAGGACGGGCGCGTCGTGCTCGGCGAACAGCCGCAGGCCTTTGCGAGCGTCCGCGACGGCCATCTCCTGTGGAGTCGTGACGACAACGACGCCCGCGACGGGCAGCGTCTGCAGGAGGTTCAGCGACGCGTCACCAGTGCCGGGCGGGAGGTCGACGACGAGGTAGTCCAACCGTCCCCACTGGACTTCGTTGATGAACTTCATCATCACGTTGTTCACCATCGGCCCGCGCATCACCGCGGGGTCGTCGCCGTCGGGCATCATGTGGTCGGTGCTCATCACGCGCACGCCGTCGGAAGCCGGCGGCACGATGTCGCCGTCGGGCGTGACGCCGGGCTCGTTCTCGGTCGGGAGGATGCGGGGGACGTTCGGGCCGTGGACGTCCGCATCGAGGATGCCGACGCGCGCGCCACGGTCGTTCAGACCGGCTGCGAGGTTCGCGGCGACCGTCGTCTTCCCGACGCCGCCCTTCCCGGACGCGACGGCGACGACGTTTTTCACGCCCGGGAGAATCTCGTCGTCGAAGCCGTGGTCGTCGTCGACGTTCGCGCGCAACTCGGGGTCGAGGCCGGCGTCCTCGACGACGTCCCGTATCTCGTTCCCAATCTCGATTTCCGTCGGCGAGTACGGCGCGTTGAACGCCAGCGTGACGCGAGCGGTGTCCTCGTTGACGGTGATGTCGTCGACGAGCCCCATCGAGACAATGTCGTCGTCGTTCAGCGGGTCCTCCACGTCGGCGAGTCGTGCTCGGAGTTCGGGTGCAGTAGTCATGGTGTTGGGTACGGGTGCCGGGGTCCCCCGGCGCGGGTGGCTGGCTGTCAGAAGAACGCGACTTTGATGACCATCGTGGCGACGAACAGGCCGCCCCACAGCACGGTCGTGAGGCCGGCGAGGTAGGCGACGCCGAGGCCGGCGGTGCGGCCGTCGCTGGGCTCGCCGAGGTACCACGCGGCCAGCATCACGTAGACGGGCGCGAGCACGATGCCGAAGATGAGGTACGTGCCCGGGCCGACGAACGGCAGCGTGTACGGGGCTGCGGAGAGCGGCACCATTACTCGGTCACCTCCTCGTGGTCGTCCTCGATGGCGTGCAGTTCGACCACCGGAATCACCTTCGAGACCGCAAGGAAGAACAGCACGACGATGCCCACCGCGCCCAAAAGCGACGACACTTCCACGGGTGACGGGACGTAGACGCCGGGGACGGCGTCGTAGAGCTGGAAGTGCGCGTGTTGGAGCCCCTCGACGACGAACAGCGTCTTCTCGATGAGCGTGCCGACGAGCACCAGCACGGAGACCGCGACGATGCGCGGAATCGAGAACAGCGAGGACTTCAGCGCGGCCGCGAAGACGTACAGCTCGGCGGCGACGACGAGGCCGATGGCGACCCAGTAGATCGGGGTCGCAATCTTCACTTCGGTGGCGTGCTGGAGCGTGGTCGGCGCGGCGAAGATGCCCGTGATGACCTGTTGGAGCTGCAGCCACAGGAAGAGCAGCCCGAAGACGCCAAGCCACTTCGAGAGGCCGTAGAACACCTGCGTCGGGATGAGTTCCTGCCAGTCGTAGGCGTAGCGGAACGCCGCGGCGACGATGATGATGCCGCTGACCGCCGACGTGAGCGCGATGGAGAGGAACGACGGTCCCTGGACGCCGCCCGCCCAGCCCGCCATCGACGGCAGCAGGGCGAACAGCCACGGGATGACGCCCCCGTGGAGCAACAGCGGCGCCATGATGATGATGGCGAACGCGAGCCACCACACCATGCGTTCGACGACTTCGTCCTCCTTCTCGCTGTACCCGACCAGCAGCGCCTTGTACAGCGGCTCGAAGCGGTCCGGGAGGCGGTCGCGGAGCCGGTGGACGTCGTAGCGAATCGTCAACAGGAGGTACGTCGCCGTCAGCACGAAGTACGCGGTGATGACGGTGACGTCCCAGACGAGCGGCGACCACTGGACGCGGGTCGGCCACGCGGGCAGCACGCTCGTGACGAGGCGGTCCGGGCGGCCGACGTGAATGAGGATGTAGAGGCCCGCACAGGTCAACGCCGCAATCGTGAGCAGTTCGGCCATGCGCGCGACCGGCTGGTAGGTGTCCATGCCGAGCAGCCGCACCGCGGCGGAGAGGATGATGCCGCCGTGGGCGATGCCGACCCACCAGATGAACGCGCCGATGTACAGCCCCCACGGCACACCGCCGCCGGAGCCCCAGTCACCGAGGTGGGTGACGACGAGGCCGTGTTCGAGCTGCTGGACGTAGAAGAACAGCCAGACGCCGACGCCCGCGAGCGCGAGCAGGACGGCGGCGACGTACTGCTTCGAGACCGTCTGAACCGGCCGCACGAGCGTGTCGCGGCCGACACCGGTAACGTCGACGCTCACGCCTGCTCACCCTCCGTGTTGGCCATCGCGCCGTTGTCGAGCACCTCCTCCTTGCGGTTGTCGACGATGCCCGCATCCTCGTACGTGACGGGGCCCTCGACCTGTTCTGCGTGCGGGGACGGCTCGTTCCCGATGTAGTGGACGTTCGGGTCCGTGCCGCGCTCCTCCATCAGTTTGAACGTGGAGACGGTGTGCTCCTTGCGGTTCGGGTACGACTGGTCGTTTTCCTGTTGCTCGCGATACTCGCGGAGGTGCTGGTTTGGCGCGCTCTCGGGGTCGTTCATGTCGCCGAAGTGGATGGCGTCCATCGCGCACGCCTCCTCGCAGGCGGTGGTACCGATTTTCTCCTCGCCCATCTGGCCGTCCTGGCGGTCGACGCAGAACGTGCACTTGCCCATTACGCCCTTCGGCGGCCGGGAGCCGACCCAGCGGCCGCGCTCGTCGTACTGGTGGTCGTCGTCGAGTTCGTTCTCCGGGACATCGGGCTCGCCCCACTGGAAGTAGTTCACGCCGTACGGGCAGGAGACCTCGCAGTACCGACAGCCGATGCAGATGTCGTAGTCCGTGAGCACGAGGCCGTCCTGCTCGCGGGTGTGGCGCGCGCCGACCGGACACACCTTCGTGCACGGGGAGTCCGTGCAGTGCTGGCACGGCCGTACGAGGAAGTTCTCGTCGCCCTGGTCTTCGTCCTCGTACGTGAACACGTACATCCAGTTTGCGCCCCGGGACGTGCCGTGTTCCTCGTTGCACGCGACGACGCAGGCGAGACAGCCGTCGCAGTTGTTGAGGTTGATGGTCATCCCGTAGCGCGTGCCCTCGCCGTCGTCGCCCTCCTGGGCGGCCGCGGTCTCGCTGTCCACGCTCGCGAACAGCCCGAGCGCGACCGCCGCGGCGCCGCCCTTCTTCATCACTTCGCGCCGCGAGAGCCCCTCGTCGTCCGCGAGCCCGGAGAGCCGGTCGGCGAACCCGTCGCCGCCGGCGTCGTCGAGCAGCCCCGAAATCTCGCGGTCGTCCTCGCCGAACTCGTCGAGGCCGTCCTCGTGGTACTGGCGGTAGAACTCCGCCTCCGAGAGTTCGCCCGCGGCGACGCGCTGGGCGTCTTTCGCCATTTCGACGCCGAGCTCCGTGTCGTACTCGGTGTCGTCGAGCAGGCGCTCCATGCGCTCTTCTTCGTCGTCGTCGAACGATGTGGGGGTGTCGTCGTCTGAGTCTGGCATTCGTGTCAGCCTCCGTCGTGCGGGCGGCTCGAACGGCCGCCGCCCGTCGTTTCTCGCGTGATTCGACCGTCAGCGGAGGCTCTCCGCGCGTTCTCCAAGAACCATCATTCACGTTTTCACGGGCTGGGAGCTACCCGGATGATGTTCGGAGTCGCCTATAAGGGGACCCGGAGCCGGGGTCGCGGCTCGTCAGGACGCGACGAGCACGACCGCCACGACCGCGAGCGCGAGCCCCGCGACGTTCGTCGCGGACAGCGCGGCGTCGAAGTAGAGCACGCCGACCACCGCGGGAATCACGAAGTACAGCGCCACGATGGCGGAGACCACGGCCATGTTCCCGCGCGCCAGCGCCGCGTAGAAACCGATGGTGCCCGCGGCCAGACAGAGACCGGACACCGCCGCGAACGCGAGGTCCACGCGCGAGCCCGTCACCGGCTGGCGCGTCCAGAGCGCGTACCCGCCTGCGACCGCGATGCCCGCGACGTACGACACGAACACGGCGTTCACCGGCGCCATGCTCCGCGTCGCCACCCCCGCGGTGACTGCCCACGCGCCGTACAACACGAGCGCCACGACCGCGATTAGCACCGACGACCCGACCCTACCGGTGCGTTTCGCGTGCGCCGGAAAAACGTCGCGTTCGAGCAAGACTCATTCCCGTCGAACCCCTCGAGTCGCGTGTGCCCGAGACGCTCCACACGCAAGTGCTCGCCGTCGTCCCGCCGGAGGACGTCGACGACCACGACCTCCAGCCCGCCCTCCGCGACCTCGCCAGCTCCCGGTACGTGCTCGTCTGCCGGAAGGGCGGCGCGCCGTCGTGGCTCGAACGCATCAAGTCGTTCCTGCTGCGCGACCCCATCGAAGCCGTCACGCTCGTCGCCGACGACGCGCCCGAGGAAGGCGCGGAGTTCACGGCGCGCGTCGAAGAGACGGAGATGGTCGGCGTCTACGACGTCGTCGGCGTGGAATAAGCGGGCTAGCCACCGCCGCCGCTCCCGCCGTAGCCGCCCGCCTCCGCTTCCATCTCCTTCTCGCGGTCGCTCTTCTCGCTGGTCGGCTCCTCCCGAATCTGTCCCCACCGGTAGAGCAGGTACAGCACGCCGACGACTGCGGCAGCAGTCAGCACTCGGCCGACGGTCCCGCCGCTGCCGACCACGGACACGCCGACGGCGAGCACGCTGCTCGCGGCCGTTGCGAGCCACACCCACGGGGGTGCCAAGTCGTAGGGGGACAGGTCGCTCATGCGTACGTGTTGGTGGGGGAACGGGAAAGGTATTCTCCCAACACGAAGTCCACGAAACGACGACTACCTCGGCGGCCAGCACGCCTCAAACTCGTAGTCGGCAGCCCAGTTTATCGACGGCTGCGCCTGCTCGGGTTCGGCCACGCGCAGGCTCGTCGTGCGCTCGTAGCTCGCGCGCTCGACGAGATACTGCTCGCCGCGCTCCGCGCAGTCCACGACCACGTACTCGACGTCGTCGGGACCGGGGACGGTCTGGCTCGTGTCGAATCGAATCCGGCCGTTCGTCACCGAGCCCCGGCGCACGGCCGCTCGCAGGAGGTCGTCCGCGGGCGTGCGCAGGATGACGTCGTAGGGCGCGTCGCTGTCCATCGCGTCGATGATGTCCACGCCGCGGTCGCGTAGCGTCTGGACGATAGCCTCGCGGTCGTCCGCGACGGAGTTCGTGCTGGCCTCCGGCGGCCACTGTTCGTCGAACTCGTACTCGGCGGCCCAGTTGATGCTCGGCTGCTCGATTTCGGGGTCCTCGACGCGGAGGCGCATGTTCGACGTCACAGCCTCCTCCGCGACGAGGTACATCGTCTCCAAGTCGTGGCAGTACACGAGGAAGTAGTCGACGTCCCCGTCGTACGCCTCGTGGACGTTCCCCTCGGAGTTCGTGTGTATCGAGTAGCCCTTGAACCGCACTGTTTCGCCGTCGAACGTTCCGGTTTTCACCTGCACCCGATAGAGGCCACTTTCGGATTCGAGCACGAAGTCGTACCGTTCGTTGTCTCCGAACGGGACTGAGACGGGTATCCCGTGGCGCTTCAACTCCGCGATAGCGACCGATTCCGTCAACTCACCCTTCCGGTGGCTCTGCATAGATGCTATCAGTTCGCCAACGGACGTAATATTAAGCGAGTGCGAGAGTGACGGCAGCGCGGCTACGTGTTAGGAAAGTGTTGGAGTGGGACCGCCCGAATTTGAATCGGGGTTATCGGCACCCAAGGCCGAAAGGATACCAAGCTACCCCACGGTCCCGCACGTAGACGTACCGCCGGGTGCGGCGTAAGGGTTTCGTTCGGCGGGCTGTCGCCACAACGACTTTCGCGGTGGGTGTCGCACGGGTACGTATGCCAACGATGCTGGAGGTCGGGCTCGCAGTCCTCGTACTGGTGGCGTTGTTCGGCGCGTACCGCGTGATTCGCGCGGTGAAGCCGTTCATCGTCAACGCGGTCGTGGGGCTCGTGGTCATCCTCATCGCAGAGTTCCTGGGGGCGCAGGTCGCGGTGACGCCGCTGGCGTTGCTCGTGGTGGCAATCGGCGGGCTGCCGGGCGCGATACTCGTCATCCTGCTGGCGACGCTGGGGGTGGCGTTCGTGCCGGGGCTGCTGGCGGTGCCGCTGGTGGTTTGAGGAGGTGACAACGCATGGACCCGATACGACGCGCGATTGGTGGTGGTGTCGCCGGGACGATCGTGATGTCCGTGGTGCTCGTCATCGCGGAGGTCGAGGCGCGCTTCGAGCTGGGCGTCGGCCCGGCGATAGCGCGGTACGCGGGCGTCTCCGACCAGCCCGTGCTGGGATTGTTCGTCTTCCTATTGGCGGGGATGGTTCTGTTCCCGCTGGTGTTCGTGCGTCTTGAGGGCGTCCTCTCGCGGGTGCCGGGCGGCGGCGACCCCGCGATTCGGGGGATGGCGTTCAGTATCCCGCTGTGGGTGGTGTACGTCGTGATTGCGTCGCCGGACCTCACCTCTCTGGAAGGCGCGCTCCACCTCTCCTTTACGCTGTTCGCGCACCTCCTCTACGGGTTTACGCTCGGCGCGGTCTACCACTCCCTCGAAGACGTCTGATTACTCGCGCCCGTAGGGGAGTTCGTCCCACTCGGCGGTGCGGTCGTCGCCGTGCTCGCGGAGGTCCCAGGGGTCGTCGGTAGTGACGGGGTCGCCCATCCGGTAGGACTGCACGAGGTTGAACAGCCAGACGACCGTGCCGAGCGCGATGAGTATCGCGCCGAGCGTCGCGATTTGCTGGAGGCCGGCGAACTCCGCGGGGTAGGAGGCGTACCGCCGCGGCAATCCTTCCTGGCCCATAATCATCATCGGGCCGAACGCGAGCACGATGCCGACGATGGTGAGCAGGAAGTGCGCGACCGAGAGCCGGTAGTCGGTGTGTTTGCCGACGACGAGGGGGTACCAGTAGTAGACGCCCGCGAACACCGCGAACGAGATGAGCCCCATGATGATGAAGTGGAAGTGGCCGACGACGTAGTAGGTGTCGTGCAGCAGGAGGTCGATGGGGATGGCGGCGAGGAAGATGCCGGTGACGCCGCCGACGATGAACGTCCCGATGCCGCCGATGCAGAACAGCATCGGCGCGGTGAGGCGGACGTGGCCGTTCCACATCGTCGTAATCCAGTTGAACACCTTCACTGCCGACGGCACGGCGATGGCGATGGAGACCGCCATGAAGCTCGCGCGGAGGCGCGGGTCGATTCCCGTGGTGAACATGTGGTGAGCCCACACGCCGAACGAGAGGACACCGATGGCGAGCGTCGAGTAGACGACGAACTTGAATCCGAACAGCTTCCGCCCCGAGAACTTCGGAATCAGGAGGCTGACGATGCCCATTGGGGGTAATACGAGAATGTACACTTCGGGGTGGCCGAAGAACCAGAACAGGTGCTGCCAGAGAATCGGGCTCCCGCCCTGAATGGCGAAAAAGGTCGTGCCGACGGTGCGGTCTAACAGGAGCATGACGAGCGCGCTGCCCAGCAGCGGGAACGCGAACAGAATCAGCCCGGACTGCGTGAGCATCGTCCACGAGAAGATGTCGAGCTCGCGCCACGACACCTCGCGCTCGGTGAAGATGGTCGCGATGAAGTTGATGGCGGACATCGTGGTGGCGACCCCCGAGAGGTGCAAGCCCAGGAGGACGACGCTCACCGTCGGGAGTTCGAGTTGCACGGACAGCGGCGCGTAGAACGTCCACCCTGTCGCGGGCGGCGCGAGCGCGAGCAGTTGTTCGCCGAGCGCGCCGAGGCCGCCGGCGACGAAGACGTGGCCGACGACGTCCGAGAGCAGGCCGGCGCGCATGAGCACGAGCGCAGGCACGAGCAGCCAGAAGGCGATGGCGTTGATGCGGGGGAACGCCATGTCGTCGGCGCCGATGAACAGCGGGAGCAGGTAGTTCCCGAGGCCGGCGAGCGCGGGCGTCCCGACCAGGAACAGCATCGTGAGCCCGTGCATCGTGAACAGCGCGTTGTACGTGTGTTCGTCCCAGACGGAGACCGCGGGGTCGTACAGCTCCGTGCGCATCATCATCGCGTCCATCCCGCCCCAGAGGAACGCGGTCGCGGCGAACGCCAGATACAGCAGCCCGATGTCCTTGTGGTCGACCGTCGTCAGCCAGCGCGTGACGCCGCTCAGCTTGTGCGACGTCGAGGTCCCGAGGAGGTAGCCCGAGTCGGCACGCTCGCCGCCATCGGGTTCGGCCGGCGCGTCCGGTTCGTCGGCACGCTCGCCGCCGTCCGCGAGCGCGTTCCCGTCGCTCGTCGGCGTCGGCTGCGCATCGCGTGACCGTTCCACGCGCCACGCGGCGAAGAGCACGAGCGCGGCGGCGGCGACCGAGAGCGCGGTCAGTCCAGCCGCGGCGACCAGAGTCATGTGCAGTCCATTCACACGCCTCCGGTTAAAATCGAACGGCAGATGCGACCCGCTCGCGGGCGACGGTTACTGCTGTTCGCCGCGCAGCTCGATGTCGGCGACGACGTCGTAGGGGTGTTTCCCCTTGCGCACGCCGTCCAGAATCGTGAACGCCGCGCCGGGCTCGAGGAAGTGCGTCGTCACCGCGCGCCCGAGCGGTGTCGGCTCGAAGCCGTCCACGAACTCGTACTCAAGGAGCTTCCCCAGGGCGTGCTTGGTCGGGACTTCGCCGAGCATCCGGTCGTTGAGACGCTTGGCGGCCTTCCCGCCGACCGTGACGTTCGCGAGCGTCTCCTCGACGGCCGCGGTCTCGTCGTAGTGCGTGACGACGTCCTCCATCTCGCCCTTGAGGAGTTTGAACGCGATTTCCTCCTCGGTGCCCTCCATCGAGGAGTGGTAGGAGGCGTCGGGTTCGACGAGCATGTACACCTTCCCGCGGTCGTGGTAGTCGGGGCGGCCCGCGCGCCCGAGCATCTGCTCGAACTCCTGGACGGAGAGCCACTCGATGCCCATCGCGAGCGTGTCGAAGATGACCTGCGAGGCCGGGAAGTCGACGCCAGCCGCGAGCGCCGCCGTCGTCACGACCGCCGAGAGGTCCTGGTTCCCGAACCGGCGCTCGACGGATTTGCGCTCGCCGTAGTCCAGCCCCGCGTGGTACGCGGCCGAGGGGTAGTCCAGTTTCCGGGAGATTTCATGGCAGCGCCGACGCGAATTCGTGAAGATGATGGTCTGGCCCTTGTACCCCTTCGAGGATTCCTTGTCGAACTCCCGGCGAACGAGCTTGTTCTCGATGTCGGGTTTCTCGTTGCCCTCCGCGAACGTCACGTGGCGCTCGATGGGAATCGGGCGCTCCTCGAACTCCACGAGGTTCGCGCGCATCCCCCGCGCGAGCTCGCCGGGGTTGCCGACGGTCGCCGAGAGGTAGATCCACTGCGCGCCCTCGTAGTCGC
>CAXREU010000023.1:0-4087 GCA_964229715.1 Halobacterium sp. | reverse complement strand
GTCGGCGGTGACCGCCGCGCCCGGCGAGGCCGGGCGCATGGTCGTCGTGTTCTCGGTGCCCGAGGACTTCGACGGCGCGACGCTCGTCGAACGGCCGGACGGCCCCGGCCTGCGCTTCGAGCGCGCGAACCTTGCCTTCGACGTCGAGTGACCGCGGGGATTCGAAGTTCTTAACCCCCGCCACGACGAAACTCGGGTAACTCGCTGGCGAGCGGGCTCCAGCGGGCTCCTGACGGGAGTCAGGACGGAATGTGACCTGCGAGGTCCATCGGACCTCGTTTCGGCCGAGCGGCTAACGCCGCTCGGTCGTTCGGAGACGCGTGGCGTCTCCCGGTTGAACCACCCAACGCCCGCGGACAACACATGACACGAAGCTTCTACTCCCACATCAAGGAAGCCTGGCGGGACCCCGACGACGGGAAGCTCGCCGAGCTCCAGTGGCAGCGCAAGCAGGACTGGCGCAAACAGGGCGCCATCGTCCGCGTCGACCACCCGACCCGCCTCGACAAGGCCCGCGAACTCGGCTACAAGGCCAAGCAGGGCGTCGTCGTGGCGCGCGTCAGCGTCCGGAAGGGTACCGCCCGGAAGTCCCGGTTCAAGGCTGGGCGCCGCACGAAGCGGCAGGGCGTCAACCGCATCGGTCGCGCGAAGAACCTCCAGAGCATCGCCGAGGAGCGTGCGTCGAAGAAGTACGTCAACCTCCGCGTGCTGAACTCCTACTGGGTCGGCGAGGACGGCTCGCAGAAGTGGTTCGAAGTGATTCTCCTGGACCCCGAGCACGGCGCAATCGAGAACGACGACGACCTCAACTGGATCTGCGACGAGAGCCAGCAGGGTCGCGTCTTCCACGGGAAGACGAGCGCCGGGCAGCGCGCCCGCGGCCTCCAGAACCGTGGCAAGGGCACCGAGCACCTGCGCCCGAGCACGAACGCCGGCAAACGCCGGAAGTCGTAACGCCCCGCTTCTTCCGTTCTTTCTCGCCGCCCAGCGGCGGCGCCGTCAGTCCTCCTCGAGGAGTTCCTGCTCGATGTCGGGGCTGCCGCCGGTCGCACCCGCGAGCCGGCGCGTAATCACGTCGAAGAACGTGACCAGCGGCCACAGCGCGAGCGCGACGTACTTCAGGGGTCGCGCGGTGGTCAGCGCCCACGATTCGGCGTTCGCCAGCCCCCACGACTTGGGGAGAATCTCCCCGCAGACGAGCACGAGCGAGGTGGCGATCAGCGTCGTCCCGACGACCGCGAGTTCGGGCGGCAGGTAGGTCACGAGCAGCACCGTGAGGATGCTGGAGACGGCGATGTTGACGACGTTGTTCCCGACGAGAATTGTCACTAGCAGCCGGTGTGGGTCGTCGCGGAGCCGCTTCAGTTCGGGGCCGCGTTCGTCGCCGGCGGCGAGGTCGGCGATGCGTTCGTCAGTCAGCGAGAACAGCGCGATTTCCGTGCTGGAGAAGTACGCCGACACCCCTAGCAGGACGGCGACCGCGGCCAGCGACGGGAGCACCGAGAGTTCGAGTGGCATGAGGACAGCGAGGGCGACCAGCCACTAAGGCGTTGGTGGGTCTTCGAACGAGGGCGACGTGGGCCGCCACGAACACTTATGCCGACAGCAGCCGGCGAGAGACACATGGTAACCGCCGAAGCGGCGACGCTGTGGGCGCACATCGCGGCGGGCGTCGTCGCGCTGGCCGCCGGCGGCGTCGCGCTCGTGACCGAGAAGGGCGGCCGCCGTCACCGGCGTGCGGGCCGCGTCTACGTCGCGGCGATGGCAATCGTCGTGGTGACGGTGCTCCCGCTGTTCGTGCTCGACCCGACATTCTTCCGCACGTTCCTCCTGCTGGTTGCGGTGTTCAGCGGCTACTTCGCGTTCTCGGGGTATCGGGTGCTCGCCCGCAAGCGCCCGAGCGACGACCCCGCTGTCGTGGATTGGGCGGCAGCAGTTGCAGTCGTCGTCGCGTGTGTCGCGCTCGGCGCGTGGGGCGTCACGGTCGTCGCAGGGGGAGACTCGTTCGGGGTCGTGATGGTCGTTTTCGGTGGCATTGGCGGCCTGCTCGGCGGGAGCGACCTGCGCGCGTACTGGCGAAACGCTGACGGCGCGTGGCTCGTGGACCACCTCTCGTGGATGGTCGGCGCGTACATCGCGACCGTCACCGCAGTGTCCGTCGTCAACCTCTCGATGGCCCCCGATGTCGTCGGGTGGCTGTGGCCGACCGGGGTCGGCGTCCCGCTCATTTGGTACTGGCAGGCCGAGTACGCCGACGTGGGGCCGCTGGCCGGCAGAAGCTGATTACTCGGTCCACTCGGCGTCCGCGAGCGTGCGCTGGACGGCTTCCCCGCCGACGGCGCGCGCGAGCGTCTCGTAACCGGCGCGCTCCGCCCGGTCGCCGGCGTCGGCGACGAGCCGGGAGACGATGAACTCCGGCGTGGACTTCCCGACGGTGCCGAAGCGCGGCTGGTAGTCCACGAGCAGGTCGAGGTCCTGACTGAGGCCTTCGGCGAAAATGCCGTCGGTTCGCGCGACGTCGGGGAGGGGTTCGAGGTCGTCGGCGAGATGCGTGACGAACACGCCCAGCGCCCGCTCGTCGACGGTGAGCGTGACGAGGCCGTGGAGGAGGTCGGCGGCGCTCCCGGGTTCGGTGATGGCCTCGAACTCGTCGACGAGCATGAGCGTACGGTCGCCCTCAGTGAGCGGCGGCACGACGGAGTTCAGCGTCGCTTCCAGCACCCCGGCGTTGAACGATGCGTGCCGGCGATGGAAGACGACCGCGTCGACGGGGCCGAGTTCGGCGCGGTCCGCAGGTACGGGTAGCCCCATCGCGGCGAGCACGGCGACCTGGCAGAGCGTCTCCAACAGCGTCGTCTTCCCGCCGGAGTTCGCGCCCGTGAGCACGGTGACGCGGTCGCCGGTCGGCGGGTCGAGCGAGTGGTCGCCGACCGCGTACGTCACCGGCTGGACGTCCCCGCCTTCGGCGGCGAGCGAGAGGTTTCGCGCGTTCTCGACGGCGATGGCGTCCGCGTCGACGAACTCGGGGCGCGTGAGGTCGTGGGCGTCCGCGAACCGCGCCAGCGAGACGTCGACCGCGAGGTCGCTGACGGCCGTCACCGCGGCGTCGACCTCCTCGCGGGCGTTCGAAATGGCTCCGCGGAGTTCTGCGGCGACCTCGTCCTCGCGCTCTTGTTCGTCCTCGCGGACGTCGTCGGCGAGCGCGCGTAGCGTCGTGCTCACGAAGTCCGCGGCGTCGGCGGCGTCCGCGGCCATCGCGTTCCGCACGCGGCGCGGTTCGACGCCGGCCTCGCTGGCGACGTACTGGACGAACGCCTCCCGGAACTCGTCGGTGCCCTCGACGCCCTGCGAGCGCACGTCTTCGAGCACGTCGAAGGTGTCTCGTTCGAGCCGTTCGAGGTCGCTGGCGCGCTCCCGAAGCCGGTCGAGTTTCGCGTCCGCGCCCGCTGCGACCCCGTCGCCAGTGAGGTGGCGGAGTGCCTCGACGGCGTCTTCGAGCGCGTCGCGGTCGAGCGTCGTGACCGCCGCGAACACGCCGGAATCGTCGCTGACGGCGTCCTGCAGCGCGAGCGCGGTTTCGACGGCCGCGCGCTGCGTGTCGCCAGCGTCGTCGTGGGCGCCGAACGTGTCGAGGACGGCTTGCTTGGTCTCGCCGCCGAGCCGCGCCCACGTCTCGCGGGCGGCCTCCACGTCGTCGAGGCGCTCGCGCATCGCGTCGCGGTCAGTCAGCGGCGTCCGCACCCGAATCCGGTCCGCGGCCCCGGGCGTGACGGCGTAGTCGGCGGCGAGCGCGACCAGCTCCTTGTAGACGGCGCGGGCGTCATCGGTCGCGAGCGCGTCCATCCCCTCGCCGCCGTTCGCGCGCCGCAGGATGCGCGTCGCGCGACCCCGCGAGATGCCGGCGTCGACGAGCGCGCGGACGTTCGCGGACTCGATGGCGTCGACGGCGTCGGGGACGCCGAGTTCGGTCTCCAGTTTCGCCGCTTCCTGGCTCAGCTTTTGAAGCGAAAACTGCAGGCGACCGCGCCACTCGCCGAGCGTCGCCTGCGGCTCGGCGAACATCCACGGACTACCGTCGATCGACGGG
>CAXREU010000022.1:0-12552 GCA_964229715.1 Halobacterium sp. | reverse complement strand
CCTACACGACGCTCTTCCGATCTCGAGCGCTTGTCCACGTCGGGGCGGATGTAGGGGACGATTTCTTCGACGTCGAGGTCGGAGAGGTCCGGCTGACCCGGCCAGTCCGTCGGCATCGGCATCTTCTTGTACTGCTCGAGGGCGCGCAGGCGCCGGTCGAGCATCCACTCGGGCTCGTCTTTGTCTTCGGAGATGAGCCGAATGGTCTCCTCAGTGAGGCCTTTCTCGGACTTGAAGGCGGATTTTTCCTCCTTCTTGAATTCGAATCGGGCCTCGGTGTCGGTTTCTTCGAGGTGGTCTTGGTCTGAGCTCATGATGTTGTGTTAAGCGGTCTCGTAGACCTGCTCGCGCACCCAGTCGTACCCCTTGTCTTCGAGCTTCGCGGCGAGCTCGGCGTCCCCTTCCATGACGACTTCGCCGTCGAGCATGATGTGGACGCGGTCGGGTTCGACGTAGTCGAGGATGCGCTGGTAGTGGGTAATCTGGAGGATACCCGTGTCCTGTTCGTCGCGCAGTGCGGTGATGCCCTTCGCGACGTCCTGCAGGCGGTCGATGTCGAGGCCGGAGTCGATTTCGTCGAGCACGGAAATCGACGGTTCGAGGATGGCGACCTGGAGGACCTCGTTTTGCTTCTTCTCGCCGCCGGAGAAGCCGGCGTTGAGGTAGCGCGTCGCGAACGACTCGTCCATGTCCAGGGCCTCCATCTTCTCGGAGAGGAGCTCCTGGAACTCCGCGACGCCGACTTCGCCTTCGTCGGCGGGGCCCTCCATCGGGGAGGTCTCGTAGCCCTCGTCGTCTTCCTCGGCTTCCTCGTCCTCGCCGAAGAGGAGTTCGTCGCGCTCTTCGAGCTTCGCGTTGAGCGCGGTGCGGAGGAAGTTCACGAGCGTGACGCCCTCGATTTCGGCGGGGTACTGGAAGCCGAGGTAGATGCCGAGCGCGGCGCGCTCGTTCGGCTCCAGTTCGAGGAGGTCCCACGTCCGTGCGTCCTCCGGCAGCTCGGCGACGTCGTCGAAGTCGCCCTCTTCGAGGTGGAGAAGAACTTCACCCTCGGTGACGTCGTAGGCCGGGTGGCCGGCGATAATCTTCGAAGTGGTCGACTTCCCCGAGCCGTTCGGGCCCATCAGGGCGTGGATTTCGCCGGACGGGATTTCGAGGTCGACGCCTTCGAGAATCTCTTCACCGCCCTCTTCTGCAACTTTCGCGTGTACGTTTTTGAGTTCGAGCGTAGCCATTGCCTCAGTCGTCCGTAGGAAGGAGGGTCAGACGCATAACGGTTACGGACTTCCCGGGTTCCGGTTCGGGATTGAGAAAAAACTGTTTTCGATTGGGAAAACCTAATCCCCTGAACGGGCGACGTCGCGCGACCTGTGTCGCCCTCGGCACGGCCAACTATCAAGCCAATCGCGACCGTTCAGCCGCACATGGTCTCAGCAGGACTCGACGGCGACGTCGCCATCGTCACCGGTGCGAGCAGCGGTATCGGGGAAGCAACGGTCCGCGTCCTCGCCCGCGAGGGCGCGGACGTCGTGCTCGCAGCGCGGCGCCGCGAGCGACTCGAATCGGTCGCCGACGACGTCGCCGCCGAGCACGGCGTCGAGACGCACGTCGTGCCGACGGACGTCACGAACGAGGCCGAGGTCCAGTCACTCGTGGACGCCACCGTCGAGGAGTCCGGTGGCGTCGACGTGCTCGTGAATAACGCCGGCCTCGGCCGCGGGAGCGACGTCGAGAACCTCGATACGAGTCAGTACCGCCAGATGATGGACGTCAACTGCGACGGCGCATTCTTCGCGACGCGAGCGGCGCTCCCACACCTCCGTGAGGCCGACGGCAACCTCATCTTCCTCGGGAGCTTCGCCGGCCAGTACCCGCGACCGTCGAACCCCGTCTACGCCGCGACGAAGTGGTGGCTGCGCGGGTTCGCCCACAGCGTCGAAGCCGCGCACGGCGACGACGGCGTCGCCGTCACCGTCGTCAACCCCACGGAGGTCCGCACGGAGTTCGGCAGTGAGGACGGCGACGCCTTCGAGGACGTGTTCGAGCCCGGTGAAGTCACGGAGCCCGTGGAAATTGCGGAGGCCATCGCGTTCGCGGCCCGGCAGGAAGCGCCCACGACGACAAGCGAAATCGACGTCTACCGTCGCGACAAGTTCAGCCACTTCTGAACGCCCGGCTGGACGAACGACCAGAAATTCGGCGGCCGCGAAACCTTCTTGTACCGCAACTGCTCTGTGGTAACGCGTGTCACGATTCGATGCGGTGTGACTGCGAGCCGGACCGGCGACTGACTGCGCTCACCAACACAGGACCGTGTCAGCACGCGAACCAGAGCCGATACGACGGAGTATCGAGGTCGAATACTGGGTCGTCGACGAGGACGGCCGACTGACCGAGCCCGGCGCGCTCGTCGACGTCGACGGCGCCGAACGGGAGTTCGTCGAACCAGTACTGGAAGTCAAGACGACGCCCTGCGAGACGACGGCCGAACTGCGCGCGACGCTGCTCGACCGCCTCCGAGCCGTGCTCCGCCGGGCCGACGATGCCGGGAAGCGGCTCGTCCCGCTGTCGCCGCCCGTGAACCACGACGAGATAGCCGAACGGGCGAGCGACCGCACGCGCATCCAGAGCCGGGCCATCGGCGAGCGCTTCGACTACGTGCGACCCTGTGCGGGCACGCACGTCCACGTCGAACAGCAGCCCGGCCACGAGGTCGCGCAGTTCAACGCGCTCGTCGCGCTCGACCCGGCGCTCGCGCTGGTCAACTCCTCGCCGTACTTCCGGGGCGAACGCGTCGCCGCCGGCGCTCGCTCGAAGTGCTACCGCCGACTGGCCTACGACGGCCTCCCGGAGCAGGGTGAACTGTGGCCGTACGTCGAGGACACCACCGACTGGGAGAACCGCCTCGACCGCCGCTACGAGGAGTTCGTCGCCGCCGCCGTCGACGCGGGTGTCGACCGGGCCACGGTGGAGTCGACGTTCGACCCGGAGAACGCCGTCTGGACGCCGGTGAAGTTCCGTGACGAGTTCGGCACCGTCGAGTGGCGCGCGCCCGACACCGCGCTCCCGAGCCAGGTGCTCCAGCTCGCCGACGATGTCGTCGGCGTCGTCGAGCACGTCCGCGAGGACGGGTTCCAGGTCGGGGAGACCGGCGGCGTCACCGAGCGCGGCGTCGTCGCGCCGGCGTTCGACACCGTCCGCGAGTACGTCGACGCCGCGATTCGCGACGGACTCGATTCGTCGGCCGTCCGCGCCTACCTCGAACGCATGGGGTTCGACGTCGACGCCTACGACCCGCTAACGCACGAACTCGACGGGGATAGAACAGTTTCGCGCGAGCGAGCCAGGGCGCTCCGCCTGGAACACGCCGACCGGCTCGAACGCGACGTCCAGCGGGCGCAGTCGGTCCACGGCGACTGACGCCCCTGGCGCTTACATGAAGTTCCCGAGTCCGGTCTGGGTCTGCCCGCTCTTGACCTCGTCCCAGGAGATGTCTAGCGCTTCGAGGATGCGCTCGATGGGGCCCTTGAGGGTCTTGTCGAGCATCACGTCGTAGTCGATTTCGAACGCCTCCGGAATCTGGTCGGCGTACTCGTAGCAGATGACGTCGTGGTCGGTCTTGAACTCCACGTACAGCGGGTCGTCGCGGAGGTCCGGGTTCTCGCCCTCCAGCTCCCGGAAGAACTCCGGATGCACCTTCTGCAGGTAGACGCGTTTTGGCTTCGAGCCGCGCTGGAAGTTCGTGCCGAGCAGGAGGTTCGCGTACTTCGCGCCCCGGACCTGGGCGGTGTCCGTGTCGTAGTTGTCCAGGCGCTTGCCGATGCCACCCGGGATGCCGATGTCGTCGAGGTCGACGGCCCCGTCCTGGTACTCCTCGATGACGTCGTGGACGTACTCCTCGACGGCGTCGACGTCGCCCTCCTTGACGATGAGTTCGATGACGCGCTTCTGGACGCGCTTCGTGATGGGCGCGATGTCCGAGCGCTGGTACTCGAAGCCCGTGATGTCGATGTCGTCGACGTCCTTGCCCTCCTTCCAGACGATGTGGCCGGCGTAGCGCTTCTTCTTGCCCGCCTGGAAAAATCGTCGGTAGAGCTTCTCGAACTCGATTTGGAAGCGGTGCTCGTCGGCGTTCAGCGCCTCGCTGGCGAACTCATCGTAGGCGTCGTTGATGTGGTCCTCGATGCCGAACGACTCCTCGATGGCCTCCTCCGTGGAGACGTCGGGCCCGAGCTCCAACATCACGGAGTCAGTATCACCGTACGCCACCTCGTGGCCGACCTCGTTGGCGGCTTCCTCCGTGAACGAGATGACTTCGCGGCCCGTCGCGGTGACCGCCGCGCCCATCTCCTTGTCGTAGAGGCGGAAGCGCTCCCAGCCCAGCACGCCGTAGAGGCTGTTCATGATGACCTTGACTGCGGCCTGCTGGCGGTCGTAGCGGTCGTAGTCCTCGCTCTCCGGGTCGTGTTCGTTCCTGAGAGCTTTCTTCTGCTCGCGCTCCGCGAGCGTCTCGTCGATAATCTCCCGGATGATGCCGTCCGGCTCCTTCCGGAAGTGCGTCCCGTTGGGCGCGCGGTACGTCTCCCCGTCGTAGTCCTCGGGGTCGACTTTCGTCTCGGGTGACGCGTTCGTCGTCACCATGCACATCGGGTAGAGGCTCTTCAGGTCGAGCACGGTGACGTTCTCGCGGACGCCCGTAATCGGGTCGAACACCGCGCCGCCCTCGTAGTCCTCGGACTCCTGCTGGCCCTTCGACGGCAGCACGAACCGGCCGTACGCCTTGTGCAGGATGTACACGTCCACCGCGTCCCCGGGCGTGGTCGCGTCTTCGAGCTTGCAGCCGACGAACTCCGCGACCTCCTTCCAGAACGGGACGATGTTCTGCTTGCGGTCGATTTCCACGCAGAGCTCCACGTCCCTGACGTTGTACTCCAGCAGGCGCTCGGGGTCGTTCTCCCAGAGGTCGCCGATGTCGCCCGTGTAGCGCTCCTTGCCGGCGTCCAACTCCTTCTCGCCGACCGCGTCCAGCCGGTAGGAGTCCAACTCCGAGCGCTGCATCCGTTGGTAGCCGTACAGCAGGTCGAAGACGACCCGGCCCTTCACGTTCGGGCCGCCCCAGCCAGACGTCCAGACTTCGTCCACGCGCGAGAGCCTGTCCGAATCGAGGTCGCGGTCCGTGTACGGGTCGAGTTCGTCCAGCCGGTCGATGTAGTACGGCGCGTCGAAGTCGTCGAAGTTCCAGCCCGTGAGCACGTCCGGGTCCGTCGCGTCGAGGGAGTCGATGAACGCCTCGTGCATCGCCTCCTCCGTGTCGAACGCCCGGACTTCGAGGTCCGCGCCCTCGTCCATCAGGTCGTGGTCGACAAGCTCCTCGGGCGACGGTGCGGTCGCCTCGGGCGCCTCGTAGAGCCACGCGATGTACTCGTCGTCGTAGGAGTCGTGGCTCGTCAGGCACAGTATCGGCTCTTCGCCCTCCTCGGGGAAGCCGGAGCGGTCGTCGACCTCGATGTCGAAGGTATTGACGCGGACGTCGGCGTCGACCTCGCAGGTCTCGATCTCGTCGTGGTGGACGTAGACCGCGTCGTCGTCGGCGCGGCGCTCGGGCACGCGCATGCCGCTGGTGATGTCCTTGTCGATGAGCAGGCGATTCGGGAACAGGATGTCCGCCTCGTAGTGCTCGAAGCGGTCCCGGACGTTCCCGACGTCGCGGGGCGTCTGCCCGAAAATCTTCGTGAGCTTCTCGCCGCGGATGGACTCGTAGGGGTTGCCGTTCTCGTCGGTCTCCTCCGAACCCGTGATGACGTCCTGCGCGAGGTCGTCCTCGTCGATGCTGTCCGTGGGCGCGTAGAAGTACGGCCGGAACCCGTGGACGCGGACGTGCTCGGCGGTGTTGTCGGCGGTGCGGCCGAACACGTGGACGACGGGGCGCTCGCGGTCGCCCTCGCCCTCGACGGTGTAGTCGACCTGCGTGACCATCAGTTCGACGTCGCCGTCGGCGGCCGGGAGCGCCTCTGCCTCCGCGGAGACGATTTCGTTCACGACGGGGTCGCCGTCCCCCGCGACGACTTCCGCTTCCGCGCGGACCGTGTCGTCGGGGACGCCCGCCGAGGCGTCCTCGACGTCGTCGCCCCCCTCGTGCATGAACTCGGAGAGGTCCGTGTCTTCCATTGCGTCATCGTTCGGCCTTGGCGCCTAAAAACTCGCCCTTCCGGGCGGCGAAATCGGCCAGCGGGAGAAGGCTTATGGTATGCTACTTCTTACCACAGGTCGAGGTGACTGACGTGACTGACCACGCAGCGGGCGACACGCACCGCCACAACGACGTCCCACAGCTGCCCGAGGGCGACGACGCCCGAGACTCCGTAGAGTCTTACGACACAGAGGACGGCGTCGTGTTCTACGACGCCGACAATCCGCTCGCGTGGCTCAAAGCGACGAACGCCGTGTCGCTGGGCGACGTGCTCTGATAGGCAACGCTTTTCCACCGGCGCCGCCCTTCTCCGAGCGTGTTCGACGAGTCCGAAGCGGACGGCGACCACGACTTCCTCGACGACGAGCCCAGCGAGGCCGAGCAGGACCTCGCACCGCAGGTCGACGTCCCGTCCGTCGACGCGCCCGAGATTCCGGACGGCTCGGACGCACCCGCGGGCCTCCGCCGGCGGTTCTGGACGCTCGTCGTGACGTTCAACGTCGCCCTCCTCGCCGTCAGCCTCGGCCTGATGTTCGTCGCGTTCCGCGGCCGCTGGCAGTACGGCGGCCTCGCGGTCGTGCTCGGCCTCGCGCTGTTCGCGTTCGGCTACTGGCGCTACCAGCGCTACACCGGCGACGACGCCGACGAGTGACGCCCCGGAAGGCCTAACGCCACACGTCTACTTCGCTCACTCATGCGTACGGTCCGCGACGACGACGGCAACCACTACCTCCTCCTCAAGCAGAGCAGCGACAGCAGCCTCGTCCGCGACCCCGAGACCGGCGACGAGCGTCACGTCCCCAACGACGACCTCGAACCTGCCGACGGCGACGCGCCACTCGACGCGCTCGCGACCGCCGTCCCCGAGCCCGCGCGCCGCGTCGTCACCGCCTGCCACGACGACTGGCTGCTCGGCCTCCTCGTCGATTTGGCGGACCGCGGCCCGCTTGCCGCCCGCGAGATGCTCGGCGCGTACGACACCTGCGAGAGCGACCTGCTCGGCGGCATCACCGAACTCCGCGCCGCCGGCCTCGTCGAAGAAGCCACGGTGCACGGTGAGCGCGGCTACCGGCTCACCGGCGTCGGGAGCGACGGCATCGCCGCGCTCCGACAGAACTAGTCCGCCAGCACTTCCTCGGCGTCCCGCACCACACGGGAGCGGTTCGTGGTCGCGTCCTTCTCCACGCGCACCACGTCGTCGGCGGCGTCCACGAGCTCGTCGTCGTGGCTCACCACGACGATTTGCTCGACGCCCATGCGGCGCATCTGTTCGACCAGTTCGACGAGCTGGGAGACGTGCCCCGAATCGAGGAACACCGTTGGTTCGTCGAGGATGAGCGGCGGGAGCGGCGCCTCGCCGTCGATGCCCTCCGCGAGCAGCCGGTAGATGGCGCAGCGCAGGCTGAGGTTGAACAGCGCGCGCTCGCCCCCGGAGAGCTGCTCGGGTTCGAGGGGCTCGCCGTCCTTCTGGTAGACGGTGAGCTCGTAGTCCCCGGAGAGTTCGATGCGGGCGTACGAGTCGTTCTGGTACACCAGCTCGAACGTCTCGTTCAGCAGGCGTTCGAGCTTCGCGACGTTCTGCTGGCGCAGCTCCGCGCGCAGGTCGCCGTACATCGACTCCAACTCGGAGACCTCGTCGTGAATCTCCTGGAGTTCGTCGAGGCGCGCGGCGACCGTCTCGCGCTGGTCGCGCAGCGCCTCCAGTTCCTCGATGGCGTTCTCCGCCGCGCCAATCTGGCCCTGTAGCTCGTCGCGGCGCTCGCGGAGGTCTTCGAGCTTGGGTTCGACCTGTTGGAGGTAGTCCTCGGCGCGCTCCTTGTCCGCCTTCGCCGCCTCGATGCGGTCCTCGTCGAACGCTGCTTCGAGCGTCTGCTTGCGCTCCCGGAGGTCGCTCAGGCGGTCGCGGCGCTCGTCGTTCCGGTCGTCGAGGCTCGCGCGCTTCTCCGCGAGCTGGTCGGCGGCATCGCGGTGGTCGGCAGCCTCCTCCAGCACGTCCACGAGGTCGGCCAGTCGCTCGATGCGCTCCTTGAGCGCGGACTGCTCGGCGTTCAACTCCGCGAGCTCCTCGCGCTTGGCTTCGGCCTGCTCGCGCTTGGACTCGGCCTCCGCGCGAGCGTCCTCGGCCTCTGATTCGAGGTCTTCGGCTTCCTCGCGCTTGGACTCGGCTTCCGCGCGTGCCTCACCGGCGGCGTCTGCGCGGTCGTCGCGGCGTTCGACGGCTAATTCGCGGTTACGTTCGAGGTCCGCGACCTCGCGCTCGCGCTCCAGGAGGGCCTCGGCGCGGTCGATGCGCTCGGTGACGTCTTCGACGTCCTCCTCGACGGTCTCTAGTTCGGCTTCGAGGTCGGCCACGCGCTCGCGGTACTCGTCGACGCTCTCGACGTGTGGCGACTCCTCGATTGGCTGACCGCACTCCGGGCACTTCCCGGCGTCCAGTAGTTCCTCAGCCTCCCCGACGCGGTCCTCGGCGGACTGGAGGTCAGCGCGCACGCCCTCGCGGCGCTCGCGGAGGTCGTCGAGGTCCGCGTTCAGCGAGTCGAGGTGCGCTTCGGCGTTCCCGAACTCGACGGGCGCGTCCTCGAACGCCGCCTTCGCCTCGGCGATTTCCTCGTCCAACTCCGCGATGCGCTCGACGGCCTCCTCGCGTTCCGCGGCGAGGTCGTCGGCCTCGCTTTCGAGGTCGTCTGCGGCTTCCCGTAGGTCAGCGGCGCGTTCTTCGAAGTCGTCGACGCGCTCGGCGGCGTTGTCGGCCTCCGTCGAGAGCTTCGACACCTCGGGCGCGACCTCGGAGACGCGTTCGGTGACCGTCTCGCGCTCCGTAGCGAGCTCCTCGCGCTTGCTTTCGGCGGCCTCCGCGTCGGTCTCGTCCAGTTCGGTCTCCGTGACCAGTTCTCCGGCCTCGGCTTCGAGTGTCTCGGCCTGCTCGCGGTGCTCGGCGATTTCCTCGGCGAGCTCCTCGCGTTCGCGCTCGGTCTCCGCGATGGCCTCCCGGACGTCGCTAATTGTCTCCGTGACGTCGTCCAGTTCCGCGCGCTTCTCCTCGTAGGACTCTAAGACGCTTTCCGCGTCTTCGAGCGTCTCGCGCGCGGTCTCGCGCTGGTCCTCGTAGTTCCCCAGTTCGTCGGTGACGTCCGCGAGCTCGGACTTCAGACTCGCGAGCGCGTCGTGGGGATTCTCGGCTTCCTTGGCCTCGATTTGCTCGTCGAGCTGGTCGAGTTTCCCCGCGACGTTGCTCCTGACGTCCTCCACGCCGAGCCGGGCGTCGCCGGCGCGCTGGCGGTAGTCCTCCAGCTTCCCGAGTTGGAGCAGGTCGTCGAGCATGTCCTGCCGGGTGCTCGGGGACGCGTTGATGAGCTTGTTCACCTCGCCCTGCCGGACGTACGCGCAGTTCACGAACGCCTCCGCGTCCATCCGCAACAGGTCGCCGACGAACTCCTCGACGTCGGTGACGCCGTCGATGCTCCCCGAGGGCGTTTCGAGCGTGCAGTCCGGCGTCGACGCGCGCTCGCCGGTGTTCCGGACGCGGCGGTGGACGTGGTAATCGCTGCCCGCGTGCGTGAACCAGAGGTCGATTTCGGCTTCCTCCGCGCCGATGGTGACGATTTCGTCCAGCGTCTTGTCCAGCGCGCTCGCGCCGTACAGCGCGAAGAAACACGCTTCCAGCAGGCTGGACTTCCCGCTGCCGTTCAGCCCGTGGATGACCGTGACCCCGCGGTCGAGGCGCACGTCCGCGTCCTCGTAGCACTTGAAGTTCCGCAGGGAGACGCGGGTGAACCTCACGAGAAGTCCTCCATAGTCGTCGCCTGTGCTCGCTCGGCCGGTTCGTCGTCCGCGTCGGCGTCGGCGTCGCCGTCAGCGTCGGCCTCGGTGGTCGGCTCGTCGTCGAGCACGGCTTCGACGCGCTGTTTCACGCGCTCGCGGACGTTCGAGTCCGCGAGGTCGCCGTCCCGGACCGTGTCGTCGATGTCGAGGCTCGCCTCCCGGAGTCCGAGGTCGCGGACGCGCTCGCGGACGGCCTCGTCGGGGTCCGCGAACGACACCTCGACCTCCTCGTCGGCTTCGACCTCGCGGCGGTCGTTGACGCGCGTGAGCAGCGCGCCGCGCTCGTCGCCGAAGCGCTCGACGTCCGCGGGCGTCACTGTGTCGCCGTCGCCCTCGACGGTGACCACGACGACGGCGTCTTCGAGGTCGCGCTCGCGGAGGCGCTCGCGGACGTACTCGGTGCCGTCTTCCGGCCCGAGGTCGACGTCCACGAACACGAAGTCGCGGGTCTCGATGCCCTTCCGGGAGATGGCGACGTCGCCGTCGCCGAACTCCACGACGTTGTAGCCGCGGGGGTCGCGCTCGCTGGCGCTTGCGCGTTCCGTGGAGCCACAGTACGTGACCCACGTGTCGCCGACCTGCGCGGTGTCGGCGGCGTGGTTATCGCCGAGGAGCACCGCGTCGAAGTCGACGTTCGACTCGCCGAGCACCTCGGCGAGGTCCCAGTTGGCGTGCGCGAACGGCGTGAACAGGCCGTGGGAGACGAGCGCGGTGTGCTCGGCGTCGGGTTCGGCGAACTCGTAGTCGAGGTCGGGGCGCTTGGACTCGGGGACGTAGTCGAGGCCGTAGAACGCGGTGTCGCCGACGCGGCGGCCGGTCTCATCGAGGCGCTCGGCGAGCCCCAGCGTCTCGAAGAGGTCCAGCCACTGGGCGTCCCGCGTGCCCTCGTGGTTGCCGACGATGGCGAGGAACGGGATGTCGGCCTCGCGGAGCGGCCGCAGCACGTCGATGGTGCCGAGGATGTCCCGGAGGCCGGGACGCCGGTCGTGGTAGAGGTCGCCGGCGTGGACGACGGCGTCCACGTCCGCCGCGACGGCGTCCTCGACGACCGACTCGAAGGCGTCGAGGAAGTCCTGCCGGCGCTCGGGGGAGTGGTACTGGCGGTAGCCGAGGTGGGTGTCCCCCGTGTGGATGACGCGAACCATTACTGTGGGGATGTAGCGCTACGCCGGATAAAGGTTCGGCGCTTCTGCAGGGTGGGTAGACGATTACTGGACTGGAGACAGCGACGATGCCTCCGAAAGCCCCTCCCGCTCGCGGGCTGCGCCTCGCTGTCGCCGGAAATCGAAGATTTCCGAGATGACGAAAGAGCTTCGCTCTTTCGGACCACGCCCCTTGCTTCGCTGCGGTGCTTGGTCAGCTCGCTCCGCGAGCGCTCGGCCTAACGAGACGCATGGCGTCTCGTTGACTATCGGACGACCATAGGTCGTCCGAGAACCCCTTTCGATTTCCCGCCCGATAGCGGCTACTCGGCTGGCTTTCGTTCGACTGAATGGACCTTCTGCGGACAAAACACAGGAGCCACCGTGTGGCGGCTGGCGCAGCAGGAGTAGGGACAGCGGTCGACGCCCGAATCAGGCGAGCGTGTAGATGCGCTTGCGCGCGTCGGAGAACGAGAAGCGGGACTCGACGACGTCCTGCTCTTCGAGGCGGGTGAGCGCGTAGCGGACGGTGCGGGCGGGCAGCAGCGTCTCTTCGGCGAGTTCGCTCTGCGTGAGGGTGTCGTTGTATTCGAGGACTTTCGCGACGAGCTTCGCGCTCGGGGGGAGGTCTTCGAGTGCTTCGGCCGTCTCCGTGTCTTTGGCGGTGGCGCTCATACCCACCCATTCCGGATGCACTTAGATAATGGTTTCGCTATCGAAAATGCACAACGGTTATCCTCGGCGCGAGGTGTTGGGCCACCCGAAGCCTCTTATGAACTAACACCCTACCCAGTGGTGATGACTGAGACCGCAGAGGACGCCGAGCTGCCCTACGACGACGGCGCCTCTCTCCAGGAGAAAATCGACGCCCTTGAGGAGCAGCTTTCGGCCCTCGAGGACGAGAACGAGGAGATGCGGGACCGCCTGCTCGACGCCAACGCCGAGAACAACAAGTACCAGCAGAAGCTCGAGCGGCTCTCCCACGAGAACAAGAAGCTCAAGCAGTCCCCGCTGTTCGTGGCCACCGTCCAGGAACTCAACGACGACGGCGCCATCATCAAACAGCACGGCAACAACCAGGAGGCGCTCACCGAGGTCACCGACGACCTCCGCGACGACCTCGAACCCGGCGCCCGGGTTGCGGTCAATAACTCCCTCTCTATCGTCGAACGCCTCGACGACGAGGCCGACGTCCGCGCCCGCGTCATGGAAGTCGACGAGTCTCCGGAGGTCGGATACGAGGACATCGGCGGCCTCGACGAGCAGCTCCGCGAGGTCCGCGAGACCGTCGAGCTCCCGATGAAGGAGCCCGAGATGTTCGACACCGTCGGCATCGACCCGCCGAGCGGCGTGCTCCTGCACGGCCCGCCGGGCACCGGGAAGACGCTGATGGCGAAAGCC
>CAXREU010000021.1:0-9858 GCA_964229715.1 Halobacterium sp. | reverse complement strand
TTCCTCGCCGCGGTCGAGGCCGGCCCGGGGTTCGTCGAGCGTGAACGAGCCGCGCTCGATTTCGGTGACCTCGCCGCCGTCGCTGCGCGGCGGCACGAGCACCTTGGGCTCGATGCTGACCGTCTCGTCGACGGTGCCGAGGACGTCACCGGCCTCGACGTGGTCGCCCTCCTCCACGACGGGCTCGAACGACCACTCCTTCTCCAGGTCGATGCCGGGCGCGTCGACACCGCGGTCGAGGAACGCGCCCATCTCGCCCTGCAGGACGTCCAGCGGGCGCTGGACGCCGTCGTAGATGGAGTCCAGCATGCCGGGGCCCAGGTCGACGGTGAGGGGTTCGCCCGTGTTGTCCACGGGGCCACCCGGGCTGATGCCCGAGGTCTCCTCGTAGACCTGGATGGTTGTTACTTCGCCTTCGATTTCGATGACCTCGCCCATCAGGCCTTCGTCGCCCACGTAGACGACGTCGTTCATCTGGGCGTCGAGGTCCGTGGCGGTCACGACCGGACCGCTCACGCTCTCGATTACGCCGGAGTCAGTGATTTCTTCTGCTTGACTCATTCGTTGGAGTCGTCTTCTTCGGCCATCAGGTCTATGCCGATGGCTCGCTTAATCTGGTCGCGCAGTCCGCTCCCGCCGGCGGCGCCGCCGCCGATGGTCACGAACGTCGGCTCTACGCTCGTCTCGACTTCCTCGCGGACCTGCCGCGAGAGCGCGTCGAGGTCGTCGTCGTGCATCACCGCGATACCGACGTCGTCGTCTTCTAGCACCGACTCGACTGCGTCGTCGAGCGCTTCGTCTTTCTCGTCCTGCGGGACGTTCTCGAACTTCCGGACGCCCGCGAGCCGGAACCCGGTAGTGAACTCCGGGCTGCCGACGACTGCGATTTCCTGGCTCATAGGATGACCAGCTCCTCCTCGATTTCCGCCTCGCTCAGGCCGGCTTCGCGGCCGCGAGCGATGGCGCGGATGTTGTCCACTTCGCGTTCCTTCGCGAGGACGTACGCCAGCACCGGACAGACCGACAGCGGGTAGACGTACGAGAGGTGGTCGGAGTACTCCAGCAGCGCCCGGTCGAGGGCGTGCTCGAAGCCGATGAGGCTCTCCGCGTCCTCCAGCTCGTCCAGCGCCCGCGAGAGCTCGTCGCCGTACTTGCTCTCCCGGATGCGCGAGACCAGCGCCGAGCGGTCCGCGACGAGCTGGCCGACCTCTTTCCGGTCGAACAGCGCGCCGCCGTCGATGAAGTATTCGGCGGGGTCGACGTCGGCGCCCGACCGCGCCAGCCGCAGCGCGTTCCGGACGTTCCGGAAGTCGATTTCCGCTTCGAGGAACTCCCGGTAGAGCTGCGCGGCCTCGCCGCGCGCGGAGGCGTCGGGCACGAGATTCTCGTAATACGCGCGGTCGACCGCGTTCTCCAGCGGGACCAGCGTCCCGGACTCCTCGTAGGCCTCGAACGCGCTGCCGAGGTACGTCTCGAACAGCGTGCCGTCGAGCAGCTCGACGACCGCCTCGATGGACTCGGCGGCGACCAGGCGGTCGAGGAACTCGTCCTCGAACTCGCCGGCGTCGATGAGGTCCGAGCGGACCTCCTCCTCGGTCGCGTCGGAGTAGAGCCCGCGCAGCACGGTCTTGACGTTCCACGCGTCGAACTTGCGCAGGTAGCGGACGACCTGCTCGTAGAGCCGGCCCTCGCTGTACCGCAGTAAGTCCTGGAAGTCGTCGGCGAGCGTCTCGTTGAGCGCGTGCTCGATGAGGTCGACGCCGCTGAACCGCGAGCCCAGCGCGTTCACCGCGTCCTCGTACTGGGTCTCCTCCATGAACCGGGCGATTTCGCCCGTGCCCATGCGGAGCAGTTTCCGGTACTCGTCGTCGCTGAACAGGCTGGCTCGGCGGTGGCGGACGCGGGCAACCACGTACTCGTAGTTTGCCGACCCGTACACGCTCATTGCTCCTCGTCGAAGAGGCGTGCGCTGATTTCCTTCAGGTTGTTCTCCCAGACGTCGTCGATGACCGAGTCGAACGTGTTGTTCACGCGGACCCGGGACGTCTCGCTCTCGACAACGACGCCGCCGAGGCAGTCGTGCTCGCCGGCGTACTCGTAACCGTCGTAGTCGTCGAGGATGTCCGAGATGAGTGCCTCGTCGTCCGCGCGGCCGTAGACGCTGACGTCGGCGTCCGCGTCGAACTCTTCGGCCGCGGCGTCGAGGAGGGCGCGAGTGAGTTCCTCGCGCTCGTCGCCGTCGATGGCGGCGATTTCCTCCTCGGCGGTCTCGCGGACGTCTTCGAGGGCGTCGCGGCGCGCTTCGAGGCGCATCTGCTTGGCCTCGAGTTTCGCGCTGGAGAGGCGCTGCTCGCGCTCCCGCTCGATTTCGCGCTCGGCGTCGGCTTCGGCCTCGGAGAGAATCTCCTCGGCGTCGGCTTCGGCGTCCGCGACAATCTCGTCGGCGCGGGATTCGGCATCCGACCGAATTTCCTTCGCGCGCTCGCGGGCCTCGTCTCGAATGTCCTCAACTACTGTTTCCAAGCTCATAGATGAGAGGGGGGACGGTGGTTTAGAATGCGGACGGCACGACGAAAACGACGACCAGCGCGAGGATGACCAGCGTCTCCGGGAGGACCGTCAGGATGAGGCCCGTACCGAAGAGGTCCTGGTCTTCCGCGATGGCGCCGACGGCTGCGCTACCGATGCCGCGCTCCGCGTACCCTGCGGCGAGGGCGGCGAGACCGACGGCGAGGGCGGCCGCGGACTTCGGGGTGATTGCGGGGCTGCTGCCTGTCGTTTGCTGTGCGACCGTGACGAATTCTGTGAGTGCGTCGAACATTTTACTTAGTCCTCAGTGGTGTAGTTTCGCTGGTAGCCGAACGGATTGTACTTCTCGCCACCGCCCTGATAAAACTTGTTAAAGAACTCCACGTATTCGAGGCGTAGCGTCTGTAAGCCGGCCGATGTGACACCAAGCGCCAGTACGAGGAGGTGCCCGAGCACGAGCACGACGATGCCCGCGAGCACCCCACCCCATCCCATGTGGATGAGGCCGTCGAACAGGACGGTGTAGTACTCGGCTTGGTGGCTCCCCGGCCCACTGAACAGCATGAAGTGGGTCTCGTGCGTGATGTCCGTGGAGAACAGGCCGAACAGGTACTCGCCGGTGTACGGCTCGTAGCCGTGGGATTGCGCCGCTTCGCTCGTCAGGTCGACGTCGTACGCGCCGAACACGAGCAGGTTGACGACGTACGCCATGCCCGCCTTCGCGAGCAGGACCGCCGCAATCCGGGTGTAGGAGACGGTGTTGACGAGCGCGTACGTCGGGCTCTCGAGGAACCCGGCGGCGCCCTCGCCGATAGTCACGAGCACGAGGCCGAGCAGCGCGAGCGCCAGCCCGATCATGCCCACGACGGGCGGGAGTTCGAGCGCGCGGTACAGCAGCTCAGGGCGCGGACCGCCGCCGGACTGCATGTGCGTGCTGAACAGCCACGCGCCGACCCCCGCCATCAGCAGGAGGGGGCCGCCGCTCTCAGTGACTGCGGCCTTGAGGCCGTGCGAGCGCGTCTCGTTGACGATGCCGAACACGTAGCCGACTGCGAGGTGCGCGACGCCGACCAGGAGGCTCGCGGCGAGCCAGAGTTCGGCGAACGCGCCGACGTGCAGCCCCTTCTTGCTGGGTGCGTCGTCGAGCCCGACGATGGGCTCCCAGAAGTGGTTCGTGATCAGGTGCAGGCCGAAGACTTCGCCGTACAGCGCGCCGAACAGCGCGGTGAAGCCGCCGGCCCACATGGCGACGCCGCCGAGCTTCGAAATCATCTCGCTGTCGAAGCCGCGGTACAGCCAGAAGCCGAGGGCCGCGTACAGGATGCCGTACCCGAGGTCCCCAATCATGAACCCGTAGAACGCCGGGAACGTCAGGAACAGTACGACCGTCGGGTCGAGCTCCGTGTACTTCGGACGGTTGATGACCTCCGTCAGCGCCTCGAACGGGCGCGCCGGAGCGGGGTTGTTCTGGATGACTGGCGGGCTGTCGTCGGTGTCGAACTCGGCGGTCGTGCCGCCGTCGGTCGCGGCCTCCTCCACGTCGTGCCCCTCTTCGACGGGGCCGTGGTGGCCGTGGCCGGACGGCTCGTAGTCCGCCTGTTCGAGCTCCTCGACGGCAGCGTGCTCGCCGACGGCGTCCTGGATGCCCTCGACGAACGTCGCGTACTCGTCGCTGGGAATCCATCCCTCGGCGACGAAGGCGCGCTCGGTGGTCGCGAACTGCAGCGGGACTTCCGCCTTCTGGACGTCGATGGAGAGTTTCTCCTCGGCGGCCAGCAGGAAGCCCGCGTGCTCTACGCGGAGGTCGTCGAGTTCGCTCTCCACGCTGTCGAGTTTCGACTCGATAGTCTCACGCTCGTGGCGGAGGTCCTCCACGTATGCCTCGGGGCTACCCTCGGCGTCCGGAACCTCCAGTCGCGCGAACTCCACGCCGACGAGCGCGTCGTCGAGCGCGTCCGGGTCGTCGCTACGCGGGTACGCGAACACCGCGAGCGTGTCGTCGCCCTCGAAGACCTCGAACGCCTCGATGGCTTCCGCGGTCCGGAGCTCGTTGCGGACGTCGTCGGCGTTCCCCTCGCCGACAGCGACCTGCAGGCTGTCGTAGCCGCCGAGCAGGTCGAGGTCGATGCCGAGGTCCGCGAACGGTTCGACGGCGTCAATGCGCTCCTCGACGTCGCGGAGCTCGTCTTCGAGCTCGCTGTACCGGTCGTCGAGCTCGTTCACTTCCACGCGAATCTCCTCGAGCTCGGTTTCGAGGGCTTCCTCGGTGACGATGCGGGTCGGGCCGGCGTCGGCCTCGTCGATGTCGAGGGTCGACTCCAGCGACCGCACTGTGACGAGCTTCTCGGAGGCGCCGTCGGCACCCTGCATCGGGTTGCCGTTGTCGAACCCCTCGATTTCGCCGTCGTAGTCCGAGAGGTGGACGAGGTTCAGGTCGTGAATCGTCTCGATGACGTCGCCGATGACGCGCTTCGAGCCCGTCACCGACACCTTGCTCATGCGCTCAGGTCTGAGCATGTACCGCCTCCTTGAACTGTTCGACGGCGTGCGCCACCGCGTCCTCCTCGTTTTCGTCCGCGAGGGCTTCGAGCTGCTCGCGCTCGGCCTCGCCTTCTTCGAGGATGCGGTCGCGCTCCGCCTCGATGTCTTCGTGTGCCTCTTCGAGTTTTTGTTCTTTCAGCTCGCGAGCCTCCTCTTCCGCTTCGTCGCGGATTTCATCGGCCCGCTGCCGGGCTTCGGACAACCGTTCCTCTCGGTCCTCCTCCGCCTCGGCCACGATGTCGTCGGCGTCCGATTCAGCCGATTTGATATCTTCGAGAACCTCTGGCCTTGGCATACACTCTTACCGGGCGGAACTTTGGCCACGGCCTATATGGTAGTTGCGAAGTTCGCGGGCGCTAACGCAAGCTATTATGCGGCCTCGGGCGCAATTCCGGGGCAATGGGAGTCCTCGAAGACAAGGCGCGCGCCCGCACCTTCTACAAGTACCTCTCGAAGGTGTACGACCGCGTCAACCCGTTCGTGTGGAACGAGGCGATGCGCGACGAGGCGCTCGAACTGCTCGACCTCGACGACGGCGACCGCGTGCTCGACGTCGGCTGTGGCACCGGCTTCGGTACGGAGGGGCTGCTCCGGTACACTGACGACGTCTACGGCCTCGACCAGAGCCGCCACCAGCTCGCGAAGGCGCGCGAGAAACTCGGCAAACACGACCCCGTGGCGTTCCACTACGGGGACGCCGAGCGCCTGCCGTTCGAGGACGACACGTTCGACGCGGTGTGGTCGTCGGGCTCCATCGAGTACTGGCCCAACCCCGTGGAGGGCCTGCGCGAGATTCGGCGCGTGCTCAAGCCCGGCGAGTGGACGGTCGTCGTCGGCCCCGACTACCCGAACTCGACGGTGTTCCAGAAGGTCGCGGACGCCATCATGCTGTTCTACGACGAGGAGGAGGCCGACCGGATGTTCGCGGAGGCCGGCTTCGTCGACGTCGAACACCACGTGATGCAGGCGAAACCGGGGAGCCCGCGCGCCATCGTGACGCTCGCAAGAGCGCCCGAGGACGAGAGCGACGACGCCTCGGCCTGACAGCTACGATGCCTTCTCGACCGTCGTCTCGGCGACGGCGACGGTGTGCCCGTCCACGAGTACGCGCACCGTGAGCGTCGCGCCCGCTCGCAACTCGGGACTGTTCGTCCCTGCGACCTGCACCGCCGCGGTCTCGCCGACGGTCCACGACGAGTCCGCGGCGACGTTGAACGGGCCAGTCGGCCCGCCCCGGAATCCGCGCGCCGCGAAGTACGGCACGGGCGGTTGGTGTGTCAGCGGCTCGCCAGCGACCGTGACGCGGACGGTCGCGTCTCGGACGTCGACGGGGTCGCCGGAGAACAGTGTGAGCGTGATGCGGCCATCGCTGGTCGCGTCGGCGTCTACCGCTCGCTGTGGCGGCGGGTCACCGGGAAGCGCGGGGACGGCGGTCGCGACGGCTGCCGCGGCGACGACGGTGACCGCGAGCAGGAGCACGACCGCGACGGGCGCGTAGCCGCGGGCCACGCGCTGCAGTGGCCGCGCGCTCCTACCAGAACTCTCGGCCGGGCGTCAGGGCGAGGGCTGCGCCGTCACGTTGACTTCCAGCTTCGCGCCGTCGTGCACCGTCGTGACGTTGTACTCGCCGGCGGGACTCAACGCCCAGAGCCGGCCGTCGGCGCCGGTGTTCCCGATGTCAGTTCCGTTCAGCGAGACTGACACATCGAGTGGCTCGCCGGCCTCGTTCCCCGCACGCACGAGCAGCGGGCCGCCGGCGTACGTCCGGGACGTGGTCAGCGTCGCGTTGTTCTTGGTGTCGTTCCGTTCAGCGTCGGCGGGAAGTTGTGCGAGCGTCTGTCGGTGTTGTTCGACGTAGACCTGCTCGGTCGTCGAGTCGATGTACGCGGAAAGCCGGCCGTGGCGATAGTTCGCCGTGTAGTAGAAGGCGTACTCGCCGCGCGTCTCGATGCTCGGGGACGTCGAGTGGTTCGCCACCCACGGGTACTGGGACTGAATAATCGACGTCGCCTCCGAGAAGTCGCCGCCGAGGTTCTCTTCGACGTTGTCCGGGCGGAAGGTCTCGCGGACGTACCGGCCGTCGTCGATGGTCGAGAGCATGACCCCGTTGCCGACGCTCACGTGCACACGGAGCCGCTCGCGGTCGCCGTGCACGACCGCCGCGACGCGCTCCCTGACCGGGCCTTGCACCGTCGCCAGTTGCGCGCGCAGCCGGTACACTTGGGTACCGACCTCGGAGAAGCTGTTGTCGAGGGCGTACGCGTACAGCGACCCGGGCGTGACTGTGCTGCCGAGCATCGTCGAGAGGCTGCTGGCTTCCGCGTGAATCGTGCCCAGCGTGCGGACGTAGGCTTCGGCGGACAGCTCGCCGCTCGTGTACGCCTCGCGGGCTGTCGCCGCGCGTTCGCGGAGGTCCGTGACGCGCTCACCAGCGGCGTCTGTGGCGTTCCGGAGGATTGTCCGGCGCTCGGAGCGGTTGTCGGCGGCGGCGAGGCGCTGTTCGACTGTCCCGAACTGGAGGTCGATTGCGAGGTCCGCGTGACCGGACGCGAGGGTGTTCGTGACCGACGCGTTCGGCTCCTGGAAGGCCGCCGTGTCGGCCTCGGTCAACAGGAGGACGCGGGCGGAGCGGTCCGAGGTGCCGACGACGGGTTCGTCGCTGGGTTCGGCGGGTGCGGCGACGCCGCCGGCGGCGAGGACGGGGCGGACGCGGGACATGGGAACGTGTTCGACGCCACTCGACAAAAACGATGCGGAGACGACGACCACGACTGAACTCCGTTGTACGCGCCGGAACGCCCTGTCAGACCGCTGTAACGACTGCCGACGCTGATTTGGGCAGTGACGTCGGCGACTGCGGGGATTTCCCGGGATAGAAAATACTTTGCACGAGCGGGGTGGACGGAACTGGTATGCGGCAGGCCGCCCTCCTCGTCGCCGCCGTTTGTCTCCTCGCCGCGCCCGTGGCCGGTGCAGTCGGAGCGCCCGCTCCGCAGTCGGCCGCCCTCCAGGACGCCGAGCCGGCAGCGTCGGGCGTCGACATCACTGTCCAGATTCAGTCCGACGGTGCGGCTCGCTGGACCGTCTCCTCGACGTATTCCCTCGAAGACGACGACGCCACCGCGGCGTTCGAGCAGCTCCGCACCCAGTTCGAGGCCGGCGGGATGGACAGCGAGTTCTCCGTGGACGTGTTCCGCGCGGTCGTCTCGACGGTCAGCGACCGCGTCGACCGGACGATGGAAATTCGGGACGCCAGCCGGTCCTCGCGCATCGTCGAGGAAGGGAACAACTCCACGGGCGTGCTCACCGTCGAGTTCACGTGGACGAACTTCTCGCGCGTCGAGGACGAGCGGCTGGTCGTCGACGCGTTCTCCACGGGGTGGTTCGGCGACCTATCGGCGAATCAGACGCTGACGATTCGGACGCCCGACGGCTACGACACCGACCAGGTCGAACCCGGCCCGGACAGCATCTCGAACGGCGCGTACGAGTGGACCGGCCCGCAGACGTTCGGGGCCAACGAACCGACCGTCGTGTTCACCGAATCTAACTCCGTCGTCGGCGTCTCTATGGCCGCGCTCGTCGTCGTCGGCCTCGTCGCGCTGCTCGCCGGCGGCGCGTCGGTGTGGGCGTACTACCGCGGCGAGCCGGCGCTCTCGTGGCTGCGCCGCGTCCGTGGTGGCGTCGGCGGTGGTGCGGACGCCAGCGAGTCCGAGTCCGGCGAACCAACGGGCGAGGCCGGTGCGGCGACCGAATCCGGCGCGGCAACCGAACCCGCTGCGGGTGCCGCGGCGGCCACGACAGCCGAATCCGACGAATCCGAGACCGAGGAACCCGACCCCGAGCTGTTGAGCGACGAGGAGCGCGTCGAGCGGCTGCTGCGCGAGCACGGCGGCCGGATGAAGCAGTCCGAAATCGTCGAGGAGACACGGTGGTCGACGGCGAAAGTCTCCCAGTTGCTCTCCTCGATGGCTGAGGAGGGCCGCGTCGAGAAGCTCCGCATCGGCCGCGAGAACCTCATCTCGCTGCCCGGTAAGGGTGTCGACGACGGCGTCGACGAGGAGTAGCGCTCCCGTCAGGTCGGAGAAACTGTTCGTGCGCTCCTCGCGGTTCCGAAAACGTTTACCTCCGTCCCGGAGCACTCACGGACGATGAAGGTTCTCGTCACTGTCAAGGAGGTCGCCACCGTCGAGGACGACTTCGAGATTTCCGGCACGGAAATCGAGGAGACGTACCTCGACTACGACCTCAACGAGTGGGACGACTACGCAGTCGAGGAAGCCGTCCAGCTCGCGGAAGCCGGCGACGACGTCGAAGTCGTCGCGGTCACCATCGGCCCCGAGCGCAGCGAGGAGACGATTCGCATGGCGCTGGCGAAGGGCGCGGACCGCGCGGTCCGCGTCTGGGACGACGCCATCGACGACGTCGAACTGCTCGACGTCGAGACGAAAGCACGACTGCTCGGCGCTGTCGTCGAGGCGGAGGACCCCGACCTCGTGCTCTCGGGTGTGCAGGCCAACGACGACAGCTTCGGCGCGACCGGCGTCGCGCTCGCCGAAACGGTCGGCTTCGAGTGGGCAGCAGTCGTCAACGCCCTCGACACCGAGAACGTGATCGAGGCGCGCGTCGCCTCAGGCCGCCGCGAACTTGAAGGCGGCATCGAGGAGCTCACTGACGTCGAACTCCCCGCGGTGCTGACGATTCAGACGGGTATCAACGAGCCCCGTTACGCCAGCCTGCGGGGCATCCGGCAGGCCCAGTCGAAGGAAATCGACGTGCAGAGCCTCG
>CAXREU010000020.1:0-27800 GCA_964229715.1 Halobacterium sp. | reverse complement strand
CGAACAGCATGTTGTACGTGAACCGGTCGATGTCCCGGTTCATCCCGATGCCCAATTCCCCGAGGCGGCGAGCGCCCTCGTCCGTTTCGAGGATGGCCTCCAGGACCTCCTCGTTCTGGTCAGCGCTGAAGTCAACGACCTCGCCGTCCTCGAATTTCAGCCACGCGCCCTGAATCTCGCGGGCCTGGTGGTAGACCGGCTTGTCGAACAGCACTTCGCCCTCCACGGAATCGGGGACGGGCGCGGTGAACACCTCGCCCGCCGGGAGGTTGTTCGTCCCGCAGTCGTTGAGCGTCTTCATGTTCGCCACGCTCATCGTGACGTCGGTCGTGTCGCCGGAGACGATGTGGACCTCCTCGGCGGGGTCGAGAATCTCGACCATCTGCTCCTGGTGGGCTTCGACCGCGTCCCAGTCCTTGAGCATCGCGTCGTAGACGAAGTCCTCGTAGGCCTCCGTGGACATCTCCGCGAGCTGGGCGTCCGCGGACGCGGGGTAGTGCGTGAGACACCACTTCGTGTCGAGGCGGGCGTTCAGTACGTCGCGGTAGGCGGCGGCGAACGCGGAGCCGACCTCAGTGCTGACGTCGCTCTGCTCGCTGACGTTCTCGTGGGGGCGGCCGACGACGGCGGCGTCGGCGTGCTCGAACAACTGCAGGAGGTGTTCGGGCTCGCTGAGGTCGTCGGAGTCGACTTCGCGGAGGTACGCGCGGGCGGCGCGGTCCGTGCCGATGCCGCGGTCGCCGCGCGCGAGCATCACGGGGTTGGCGCCGACCTTCCCGATTTCCTCGTAGAGGGCGACGGCGAGGTCCTCGGCGACCGGCGGCAGGCTCACCACGACGTTCTCGTCGGGCTGGAGGTCGATGGCGCGGTCGACGATGATTTCGGCGTGCCGGTGGATGCGGTCGTCCATACCGCCGTTTACGCGCGAACGCGCGGAAGGACTTTTCGAATCGAAGCGGTGCCGTGACGCCTCACTTTTGCCGCTGCGATTCGAACCACTGGACGTGATAGACCTCCGCAGCGACACCGTCACGAAGCCGAGCGAGGAGATGCGGGCGGCCGCGGCCGACGCCGAGGTCGGCGACGACGTCTACGGCGAGGACCCGACGGTCAACGAACTGGAGCGCCGCGCGGCCGAGGCGGTCGGCAGGGACGCCGCGATGTACGTGCCGACGGGGACGATGGGCAACCAGATTGCCGCGCGCGTCCACACCGACCGCGGGCAGGAGGCGCTCGTTGAGCGCGAGAGCCACGTCTACAAGTACGAGCTTGGCGGGTTCGCCCAGCATTCCCAGCTCCAGGTGCGGACGTACGACGGCGGTGCGAACGGCGCCCCGAACCCCGAGCAGGTCCGCGCTGGCTTCGTCGAAGAAGACCTCCACCGCGCGGGCACGGGGCTGCTCTGCTTGGAGAACACGCACAACGTGAAGGGCGGCGTTCCAGTGCCCGCAGGCGACGTCGCCGCGGCGGCGCGAGCGGCCCACGACCTCGATGTCCCGGTCCACGTCGACGGCGCGCGCCTGTTCAACGCCGCGACCGCGCTGGACATCGACGCCGCGGAGCTGCTGGCGCCTGTCGACTCCGTGATGTTCTGTCTCTCGAAGGGGCTGGGCGCGCCCGTCGGGTCGATGCTCGCCGGCAGTGAGGCGTTCGTCGAGGAGGCGCGCCGCGTTCGCAAGCTCATGGGCGGCGGGATGCGGCAAGCCGGCATTATCGCCGCGCCCGGTCTGCGGGCGCTGGAGTACCTCGACCGCCTCCACCGCGACCACGAGCGCGCTAAGACGCTCGCCGCCGGGCTCGACGTTCTCGACGGGCTCTCGGTCGCGGAGCCCGCGACGAACATCGTGCTCGTGGACACGACAGAATCGGGCCTCACCGCGGCGACGCTACTGGAGCGCTGCGAGCGGGAGGGCGTCCGTGGGTCCGCGTTCGGTGAGTATACGATTCGGTTCTGCACACACCTCGACGTGGACGACGAGGACGTTACGGAAGCCGTCGCCGCCGTCGAGCGCGCGCTCTAGTCGTTGCCGCCCTTCCCGCTCTGGAAGCCCTCCTTGAAGCCCGTGAGGGTACGCCGGAGGAACATGAACAGGAAGAACACGAACAACAGAAACGCGGCGGCGAGGACGTAGAACGCGGGGCCGAGCTCCACCATATCTGGGAGTTCGCGCCGCGGACATTAGTCGTTTCCCCCGCGTCGGCGGGCTGCGGGCGGTCGTGTCAGGAAAAACTGATTGCACTCCAACTCGAAGCGGGGGGCATGTCCGGCCTGCTGCCCTCCCGTTCGGAGGCCGACGACCCCGAGGGCGAGCCCCGCGTGGTCGGCGTCGACTCCGACGACGCCGACCGTCTCCTGTCCGCGCTCTCCTCGGGGACCGCCCGCGACCTCTACGGCGCGCTCCACGACACGCCGGCGACCCCCTCGGAACTCGCCGAGGAGTGCGAGACGTCCCTCCGGAACGCCCAGTACCACCTCGAAAAGCTGGAGGACGCCGACCTCGTCGAGGAGTGCGACACGCGGTACTCCGCGAAGGGCCGCGAGATGAGCGTCTACGCGCCAGCCGACGCGCCCGTGGTGTTGTTCGCGGGCGACGAGGAGGAGAGCAAGTCGGTGCGCTCGGCGCTCGCGAATCTCTTGGGGGCTATCGGGGTGTTGGGCGTCACGAGCCTGCTCGTTCAGCGGTTCGTCGGCTCCGGCCTGCAGGCGCCTGGTGTCGGTTCCGGGAGCGGCGCCGTGGAGACCACCAGCGAGCTCTCGGGGCTCGTCGCGGAGAGCGACCAGCCCGCGGGCGCTGCTGCCGACGCCGCCGCGTCGCTGCCGGCGGGCGCGCTGTTCTTCCTCGGCGGCCTCCTCGTACTCGCGCTCGTCGGCGTTGCGTGGGTCGCGCGATAGCGGGATGGTAAAATCGCGTTTTGAGTCTACGTCGGCTATTTGATACCTGCGGGTGTACGACGTGGTACAGGCTCCCCCGGCCTGTCCCCGTTGACGCTACCGGCCCTCCACGCGGAACTCCCGGAGGACGCTCCCGTCGCGGTTCCGAATCTCGCCGCACACGCCCTCGGTTTCGGGGTACAATTCGGCGTGCGCGGCGGGGTTGCCGCGCGGGTCGGCGTGACTCCCGGGATTCAACAACGTCACGTCTTCTGTCTCGGTCACCGTCGGCTGGTGCGTGTGGCCCGACACCACGAGGTCGGCGCTCCGCTCGCGCCCGAAGAACGCCAAGCCAGTGGTGCCGCCGCGCTGGCAGTGCGTGACCGCGATGCGGATGCCGCCCGCTTCGAGCGTCCGCGCTCCGGGGAGGCGCTCGCGGACTGCGGGTTCGTCGGCATTCCCGTGGACCGCGAACAGCTGGTCGCTGACGTCGTAGAAGGCGTCGAGGGCGGTCTCGGTGGTGAAGTCGCCGGCGTGCACCACGAGGTCCGCGTCCCGGACCGCGTCCAGCGCGCGGCCTTGCAAGTCGTGGCCGTCCGTGCTGTGCGTGTCGGACAGAACGGCTATCATGTTCGGGCGTAGCGGCCGCGCTGCCGTGACTGTTGGGTTACGAGAGGAGGCCGGCACCGACGTAGAGCGCGAGCGCGACGACGGTCGCCGCCAGGAGCGCCTGCACCGAGAGGACGATGGCGCGCTTGCGGTCGGCGCGCTGGCCGCCTTCCGGCGCCGTCTGCCGCCTCTCTCCGGTAGTGCTGACGTCGTAGACGCCCGCCATCGCGAAGCCGACGCAGAACCGCGCCCGCGCCTGGAGGACGCCGAGGAAGCCGACGAACAGCGGCGCGACGGCGGCGAGCAGCCACGCGGGGTCGGCGTGGACGGTCGCGACAGTGACGACGAGCAGTGCGGCGACGGCGAACCCGGCGACGCCGGTCAGGTAGCGTTTGCGTCGCTCCGCGTGGCCGATGTTGCACGCGCCCGGTTGGTACGCTGGCACACCTGGGTCTTGGGGCCGGGCCAATACCTATGTATCGGCGGACTGAATCACGACGAAATGGCCGGAAGCAGGTCCGTCGTGCTCGCGGCACTGTTCGCGAACGGCGCGATTGCGGTGTTGAAGTTCCTCGCCTTTCTCGTGACCGGGAGCCCGGCGATGCTCTCGGAAGTGTATCACTCCGTCTCCGACACCGGCAACCAGGTGTTCTTGCTCGTCGGGCTACGGTACGGCGAGCGCGACCGCACGCGCTCGCACCCGTTCGGCTACGGGAAGGCACAGTTCTTCTACTCGTGTCTCGTCAGCGTGATGCTGTTCGGCATCGCTGGCTGGGAGTCCGCGACCCACGGCTTCGAGGCGCTGACCGGACACGGGCGCGTGCTCGGGCGGCAGGCCAACCTGCTCGGCTACGAGTTCCCGGGCGTGTGGGCGAGCTACGCCGTACTGCTCGGCGCCATCGGTTTCGAGACGTACGCGTTCGTGAAGGCCTACGAGGAGATGCAGCGCCAAATCGAGCGCCACGGCTGGAGCGGATTCCGGGAGGCGTTCCGCCGCACCAGCGACACGACGACGCTGACCGCGCTCACGGAGGACACGGTGGCGCTGCTCGGCCTCGTGTTCGCGCTGGTGGGTATCTTCCTCACCGAGCAGACCGGCAACCACGTCTACGACGCGGCGGCGGCGTTGCTCATCGGGGTGCTGTTGATGGCGTTCGCGGTGGCGTTGGCGTGGGAGAACAAACGCCTGCTGCTGGGGGAGAGCCTCCCGGCGGCCGACGAGAACGACCTCCGGCGCATCGTCGAGGAGCGCCCCGAAGTCGACTCCATCGTGGGCTTTCGGACGGTGTACTTCGGACCGAACGAGGTGCTCGTGACGGCGGACGTGGCGTTCGACCCCGCACTCGACACCGGGGAGATGGACGACGTGATATCGAGTCTCGAAGACGCGCTGCGGGCGGCGAATCCGGCGGTGTCGAAGGTGTACGTCGAGCCCGAAACCGACCGGTAGGGAAACGGGATTCGGGAACTCTGTTTACTTGTCTGCAAAATATATTTCCCGAGTTGGTAAACATTTAAGTGGGATGCGGACGAACAGCAGAACGCAATGAGCACCCAGAAGCACGTGCTGAAGCACGCAGGCGACGTCGAGGGCTCGGACGGCCTGCGCATCGACGAGGAGTAGGCCGACCAGGTAATCGACGCACTCAACGCCGACCTCGCGGCGACGGACGTGCTCTACCACCAGCTCCGCAAGCACCACTGGAACGTCGAGGGTGCGGAGTTCCGTGACCTCCACCTCTTCCTCGGCGACGCCGCCGCGCACGCCGAGGAGTTCGCGGACGAGCTCGCCGAGCGCGTGCAGGCGCTGGGCGGCGTCCCGCACGCCAGTCCCGCGACACTCCAAGAAGAGTCGCCGGTCGAACCCGAGGACGAGGACGTCTACGACATCCGGACATCCCTCCAGAACGACCTCGAGATGTACGGCGACATCATCGAGACGCTGCGCGAGCACGTCGACCTCGCGCAGAACCTCGGCGACCACACGAGCGCGGAAATCGTCCGCGAGAACCTCGTGCAGGTCGAGGAGGACGCCCACCACGTCGAGCACTACCTCGAAGGCGACACGCTCGTCGTCAGCGAGTAACCTCCCGCGACCAGACCTCTCGTTTTTCGAGCGCTACCGGTCGCTAGGGGCGCGTAGCGCCAATTTACGACGGAACGTGAAGGAGCGCGGCTATCGCTCGACGGGGACGGTTTCGTCCGTGGAAATCCAGCCGTCGGGGTTGTCCGACTCGGTGAACACCGTTCGGGTCGGCGAGGACTGGAACGCCGCGACGCCCTCGCCGGCGGCCGGCGCGTCGTCCTCGCGGTCCTGCGTGACTGCCATTACTACCCCGTACGGAGCCTACCACGAATATACGTTTTGGTGTGCCTAAACCTCTCCGGGGTGCCCGCCACACCGCCGCTACCTCCGCGACCACTTCCGCTGCGAGCCGGACGTTTATACGGCATCGAGCCGAATCAGCCCCTAACGTGGCCGCGAGCAACTCCCCAGACTACATGGAGTTCTTCCCGAAGGCGTCGCCGTACGACAACCAGCGGGAGGCGATGGACGGCATCCGCGACGCCCTCGACAGCGGCCGTGACGTCCTGTTTGAGGGCGCTTGCGGGACCGGGAAGACCCTCGCCGCGCTCGCGCCGGCGCTCTCGCATGCACGCGAGACGAACAAGACGGTCGTCATCACGACGAACGTCCACCAGCAGATGCGCCAGTTCGTCCGCGAAGCCCGCGAGATTCACGACGCCGCGCCGCTGCGCGCGGTCGTCTTCAAGGGCAAGGGGTCGATGTGCCACATCGACGTCGACTACGAGGAGTGCCAGGTGCTCCGCGACAACACCCACGAGCTCGTGGACGCCGAACGCGACAAACAGCAGTTGGAGGAACGCCAGCAGGCGCTCCTCGAAGAGAGTCAGGACGGCGACAGCGAGGCCGCCGAAGCCCGCGACGCGGTACTGGACGAACTGGAGTCTGTCGAGGACGACCTCGAAGACCTCCGGGAGGGCAACGTCTGCGAGCGTTACTACGACAACCTCGTCGGGGACAACGACGAGTTCTACGAGTGGCTCTACGACGGCGTCCGCACCCCCGAGGACATCTACGACTACGCCGAGGAGCAGGGCCTCTGCGGGTACGAACTCCTCAAAGACGGCATCGAGGGCGTGGACCTCGCGGTCTGTAACTACCACCACCTACTTGACCCCGGGATTCGCGCGCAGTTCTTCCGCTGGCTGGGCCGCGACCCCGAGGACGTGGTGGTGGTGTTCGACGAGGCGCACAACGTCGAGGACGCCGCCCGCGACCACGCCACGCGGACGCTCACCGAGAACAGCCTCGACAGCGCGCTCTCCGAACTGGAGGAAGTGACTGATGACCGCGGCACTGCGGCCGAGCGCGTGCTGTCGGCGTTCCACGACGCACTCGTGGAAACGTACGAGGGCGCGTTCGGGCCCGGCGGCGACCGGGCGCTCGCGCGCTCGGACATCGACGGAAACTGGACGGACGTCCCCGTCGCCAACGAGGACAAGCGCGACGACCTCACGCTGGAAGTCCTCCAGCAGTACACCGGCCCCGGCATCCGGGAGGACGTCGACGACGCGCTCGCGCTCGGCGAGTACCTCGACGAGGAGTACGACGAGGCCTACCGGAACGGCGAGACGACCACCCGCCGCGAGTGCTTCGTGCTGGAGGCCGCGGAGTTCGTGGAGACGTACGTCGAGGACAGCGGCGAACTCGGCCAGGACCCGACCGCGGCGGTGCGCCGCGACGAGGGAACGAACGACGTCTACGGCCGCGCGGAACTGTACACGTGCATCCCGCGCGACGTGACGACGGACCTCTTCGACGCCGTGCACGCCAGCGTCCTGATGAGCGCGACGCTACGGCCGTTCGACGTCACCGCGGACGTGCTCGGGCTCGACGACCCAGAGACGATGGCGTTCGGCCTTCAGTTCCCCGAGGAGCGCCGCCGGACGTTCGCGGTGGACACGGAGCCGTTGTTCTCCTCGAACCGCGACGACCCCGACACCCAGGCGGAAGTCGCGAGCGCGCTCCGGGATGCCGTGCACTTCACGCCCGGGAACTGCCTGTTCTTCTTCCCGAGCTACAGCGAAGCCGAACGCTACCACGACCTGCTCGGTGAGGCGCCACGCGCCTCGGAATCGTCGAGCGGGCGTCGCCCGCGAGACGGCGGCGTGGACGCCGCGCCCTACCTCGACGAACCCGACACTAGCGCCGAGGAGCTCCGGCAGACGTTCACCGACGACCGCAACGGCGTCCTGTTCACGTCGCTGTGGGGGACGCTCGCGGAGGGCGTGAGCTTCGACGGCGACGACGCCCGCACCGTCGCGGTCGTCGGCGTCCCCTACCCCCACCTCGACGCGCGCGCCGAAGCCGTTCAGGAGGCCTACGGGCGCGTGTTCGGCGACCGCGACGACCGCCGCAACGAGGACGCCGGCTGGCGCTACGCCGTCGAGATTCCCACCGTCCGCAAGACCCGGCAGGCGATGGGGCGCGTGATTCGCTCGCCCGACGACTTCGGCGTGCGCATGCTCGTCGACCGCCGCTACACCAAGGAGAGCCGCACCGCGATGCGGAAGTACAGCGTCAACCCGACGTTCCCCGCCGAGGAACGCCGCGAACTGGTTGACATCGACCCCGAGAAACTCCGCGTGTCGATGCTGAACTTCTACACGGACCTCGACGCCTACGACGGTCAGCCGCCCCGTCCGTGAATCTCGTGTCGGTATCGTTCGTCAACTCCGCCGGGCTTTCGAGCTGTGAGAAACGCAGCGAACGGCGTGTGAACGCCAAACCACCACTCACACGAACAGCCACACGAGCCACATCGCGGCAGCTGAGCCGAGGGGAATCGTGGCGTTGTCGTCGATGACGTAGCCGCGAACCACGGGCGTCGCACCGTCAGCGACCGTCGCGGCGAGCGCGCCGGCGGCGGCAGGCGCGGGCGGTACGCCGAGGAGGCTCGCGATGGCCATGCAGATGCCGAACGTCGCGAGCAACACCCACCCCTGTTTCATCCCGAGGCCGCTGGTCTGGGAGAGCAGGCCGCTGGCGGGATCCGCGAGTGCGAGCATCAGCATCGCGGGCACCGCAATCGCGGGGGCGAACAGCCACGCGGTCGCCGCCCACGAGAACGTGTACAGCGCGTATCCCGCGGGGTTGTCCTGTTCGTAGTCGCGAGTGAGCCGGTCGAAAATCCGCCACGAAACGTAGCCCGAGAGCCGCAACACTTCGAGGCCGGCCGCGAGCGCCGACCCGGCGACGAGCACCCACTGGACCGCCGGCCAGGGGAGGACGCCAGCGAGGAACGCCCCTGGGAGGAGCGCGCCGCTGGCGTGCACGAGCCGGCGGTCGAGTTCGCTCACCGTTACAGGTCCGCGAACTCGCGCTCGCCGTCCCGAAGCGCGGCCACGACATCCACGAGGTCGTCGACATCGACGCGCACCTGGTCGGTGGTGTCGCGGTCTCGCAGCGTCACCGTGTCGTCTTCAAGGGATTCGTAGTCGACGGTGACGCAGTACGGTGTCCCGACTTCGTCCTGTCGGCGGTAGCGCCGGCCGATGTTCCCGGAGTCGTCGTAGGTCACCGAGAGCCCGGCCTCGCGGAGGTCCGCAGCGAGGTCGCGGGCAGTGTCGCCGAGGCCGTCCTTGTCCATCAGCGGGAACACGCCGACCGTCGTCGGCGACACTTCGGCGGGGAGGCGCAGCACGTCGCGGGTCTCGCCCTCGACTTCGTCCTCGTCGTAGTTGTGCGCCAGCACCGTGTACACCGCGCGGCCGACGCCGAACGCCGGCTCGACGACGTGCGGGACGATGTGGCGGCCCGACTCGGTGACTTCTTCGACGGCGAAGCCGGTCTTCTCCGTCGGTACCGCGTACGCCTCACCGTCGACTTCGACGGTTACTTCGTCGTCGTCGAACGCCGAGCGGTCGCGCTCCGCGAGCGCTTCCAGGGCGTCCGCGACCGCGCCCGCATCGCCGCCGAACTCCGGCCCGAGGTAGGACATGTCGGGGTCGACGGTCGCGCGCTCGACGGTCTTCGGCTCGTCGTACTGCTTGAAGATGGTGAACGTGTCGTCGGCGTGCTCGCTGTGCTTCGAGAGGTCGTAGTCCGTCCGCGACGCGACGCCCTCCAGCTCTATCCAGTCGCCGTCGACCTCGCCCTCCGCGTCCCAGCAGTCCGCGGCGTAGTGCGCGAGCTCGCCGGGGAGGTGCTGGCGGAACCGGAACCGCTCCATGTCCACGCCGACGCGCTCGAACCACGCCTTCGAGCGCGCGAGGAAGTACGCCACCCACTCGTCGCCGACGACGCCCTCCTCGAGCGCCTCCTGTGGCGTCAAGTGGAGGTACTCCTCGCCCTCGGACTCCTGGGCGCCCGCCGGGTACAGCGGTAGTTCCACGTCCGCGACCCGGGAGAGGTCGGGGCCGTCGCCCTCGGGGTCCACGAAGAACTCCAGTTCCGCCATCGTGAACTCGCGGGCGCGTACGAGCGCCTTCCGCGGGCTAATCTCGTTCCGGTAACCCGTCCCGATTTGGGCGGCGCCGAACGGCAACTGGTTGCGCGCGTACTCCTTGAGCCGCGGGAACTCCGTGAACATCCCCTGAGCGGTTTCCGGGCGCAGGTAGCCCGGCTGACCCGACCCCGGCCCGATGGACGTCTCGAACATCAGGTTGAACTCGTCGACGGACTGGCCCGCCAGCGGTGCGCCACACGACGGACAGACGAGGTCGTGCTCGGCGATGACCTCTTCGACCTTCTCGGTGGGGTAGGTCTCGGCATCCTCAATGTCCGTGTTGTCCTCGACGACGTGGTCCGCGCGGTGGCTCTCCCCGCACTCCGCGCACTCCACGAGCATGTCGTCGAAGCCATCGAGGTGGCCCGACGCCACGAAGACGGGTTCGGGGGTGACCGTCGGCGCGTCGATTTCCATGTTCCCCTCACGGGTGACGAAGCGGTCCCGCCACGTCTCCTCGACGTTGCGCTTCAGCGCCGCGCCCTCCGGGCCGTACGTGTAGAACCCGGAAACGCCGCCGTACGCCTCGTTCGCCTGGAAGAAGAACCCGCGCCGGCGGGCGAGCTCGTCGAGCTCACTCATCGGTCAGCCCCGCCAGCAGGTCGACGTCGCGCACGATGCCGACGAGGCTGTCGCCGGACACCAGCGGCACCTGCTCGATGTCGTCGGTGAGCATCGTCTGTGCGACCTCGCGCGCGGTCCGGCGCTTGGTCACTGTCACCACGTCGGGAGTCATGAACTCCCGCACGGGCGCCGCCGGAATCTCGACGTTCCGCGTCGGCAGGTAGCGCGCCCCCACCGCCTTAATCGACTCCCACTTCCAGTCGTCGTCGTCGTCCGCGATGGAGTCACCAGTGTCGGCTTCGCCCTCGACGACGCGCGCGACCTCGATGATGTCCACTTCCGTCAGCATCCCCGCCATCTCGGCGTCCTCGCCCAGGACGACGGTGTAGGGGACGTTCGCGTACGAGATTTCGCGCTCCGCGACGGTTAGCGGTGTCTCCGCGTACGTCGTGTTCACGTCCTCGCGCGCGAGCTCGCCGACCGCCGTGTCGCCGTCCTCCTCGCCGTCCGCGATGGCGCGCACGACGTCCGTGACAGTGATGATGCCTTCGAGGCGGCCGTCCTCGACGACCGGGACGCGACGCGTCCCCTCGCGGTGCATCAGCGCCGCGACCTCGCGGACGGTGGCGTCCGTGGTCGTCGTCGGCACGTCCCGCATCAGCATTGCGAGCTGGTCCTCCTCGGGGTGCTCGATGAGGTCGTCCCGGGAGACCAGTCCCCGGTACTGCTCGCCGTCGCTCGTCGGCTTCACCACGGGCACGGAGGAGAACGCCCGCTCCTGAATGTACTCGAGGATGTCGTCCCGCGTCCCCGGAAGCTCGACAGTAACCACGTCGTCCCGGGGGGTCATCGCGTCAGCGACGTTCATGTAGGCGTCGTACTTTCCCCACCCATTTGTAGGCTACGACACCGATTCCGCGCGTCTCGCGTCCGACTCCGGCCGTCTACGCGTCGCTCCTCCAGCCCTCGGCGAGGTCGGGCATGCGGTCGGCGTGCGGGAAGAACTTCTCGTAGCCCTCGTGGTGGAACCGGCCGAGGACGGTGCCGTCGAGCTTCCGGACGTGGGTGTACATTTCGCCCTCCTCGCGGGCAGTGTACGCACACATCTGCTCGTCGCGCTGGACGTACGCCCCCGCGATGAAGATGACCTGCTCGGTGTCGGGGTCGCGCAGTTCGGTCACGATGAAGACGTGGCCCATCTGGGTCTGCCGGTAGACGTCGTAGACGGGGAACTCGCCGGCCTCGAAGATTTCGCGGAACGCCTCGGCGTCGTCCGCGCCGACGACGTACGAGAGGCCGAACTCGCCCTCGTCCTCGTTCGTGTCCCGGCCCATCGGCGCGGTGTCGCCCGCAACCAGCTCGAGGACGTCCCACCCCTCGGCTTCGCGCTGTTCGGCGAGCGCGTGCATGTCTTCGAGAGTCGCCTTCCAGGACTGCTTGTACTCGTCGGCGTTCGCCTCCATGCCTTCCAGTCGCTGTTGTCGTTCCTGTCGCTCCGCTTGCTCCTCGGGGAGGTCGTCGTCGCGGAGGGGCTTCTTCGGCATGGGTGCGGGTTGTGTTCTCACACGTAAGAAAGTTCCGCGACAGTTGGCGTTACAGCGCCGCTACGGCCCGATTCCGAACAGTTGTTCCAGCGCGAGCGACGTCCCCAACATCACCATCGACGCGAGAAACACTCGGACGCCGGTCGGGAGGCGGTGGACGACCGGGACTGGGCGGAACCGCGCCGGTGGCAGGCGTTGGACGAGCGCCTGGAACTGGGTGTCTTCGCCCGCAGCGGCCTCGAACGGCCCGCGCTCGTCGTCGTCCTTCCACGGCCGCGTCGGCAACAGCTTGAACGTTCCGTAGCCGAACGCCAGCCAGCCGAACACGAACAGGCCGTACTTCACGCCGGGCCCCGCTGGCCAGCCCGCGAGCACCGCGAGCACCGCCGAAACGGCCGCGAACGCGACGGTCAACCAGATGGCGTACGTCACCGCGTCCAGCAGTTGGCCGAGGCGGTCGGTCGGCGCGTCCGGCACGCCGGACGTGGCACCAGCCATCGATTACCGGCTGTACCCGTGGGAGTCGAGGAACTCGCCGGGGTCCTCGTACTCGCTGCGGTGGCGGTGGCAGTGGCTGAACCGCCCGGTGTCGTCGACCACGTGGTTCTCCGGCACCTCCTGCTCGCAGACGCTCCCGAACTCCTCGCGGAGGTGGTCGCGGGCGCTGGCCACGTCGTCGTGGTTCACGTACTCGACGGCCGTGTCGACGTGCTGGCTGACCTCGCTGGGCACGTCGAGGTCGCCGAACACGTCGTCGACGACTTCCTCGATGTCGGGGCCGCCGGCGTCCATGCCGAGCAGCTCCTTCACGCGGTCGGTCGTGGACTTCGTGACGCCGGCGCGCTCCCGGACGATTTCCCGGAACACCTCGATGCCCTCCCACACCTCGTCGTCGAGGTCGGTGTACGTGTCGGGCCGGATTTTCATCGGGCAGCGCGTGCTGAACACGCAGCCTGTGGGCGGGTTCCGCGGGCTCGGTGGCGTTCCCCGTAGCGTCATGCGGTCCTTCGTCGCCGACGGGTCGGCTTCCGGAATCGCGGAGAGCAACGCGTTCGTATACGGGTTTGCGGGGTCCTCGAACAGCTGCTCGGTCGGGCCCAGCTCCATGATGTTCCCGAGGTACATCACCGCGACCCGGTCACAGATGTGCTCGACGACCGAGAGGTCGTGGGCGATGATGAGGTACGTCAGCCCGAACTCTTCCTGGAGGTCGTTCAGGAGGTTCAGAATCTTCGCCTGCACGGAGACGTCCAGCGCGCTCACCGGCTCGTCGAGCACGAGGAAGTCGGGTTCGAGCGCGAGCGCGCGGGCGATGCCGATGCGCTGGCGCTGTCCGCCGGAGAACTGGAACGGGTACCGGAAGTAGTGCTCCTCGCTGAGCCCGACGGTCTCCAGGAGCTCGCGGACGCGCTGGCGGCGCTCCTTCGGCGTCCGCCAGTTGTGGACGTTCAGCGGCTCCATGACGATTTCGCCGACCGTCATCCGGTCGTTGAGGCTGGAGTCGGGGTCCTGGAAGACCATCTGGACGTTCTGGCGCCACTCCTTGAGGTCCGTCCCGGACAGCGTCGTGACGTCCGTGCCGTCGTAGCGGACCTCGCCGCCAGTCGCGGTCTCCAGTTGCATCAGCGTCCGGCCGAGCGTCGACTTCCCGCAGCCGGACTCGCCGACCAGCCCGAGGGTCTCCCCGCGTTCGATTTCGAAGCTCACGCCGTCGACGGCCTTCACCGGGTTGTCCGCGAACATGCCGCTGCCGCCGTAGTACGTCCGGAGGTCGCGCACGTCGACGAGCGTCTCGCCGGTCTTCGTCGCCATCTCTGCCTCTCGTTGTTGCTGGTAGAGCGCCGTCATTCGTTCACCTCTCGTTCGGTGGTGTCGTCGCGCGACTGGTGGAGTTCGACCGCCTCGTTCTGCGAGACGTCCTCGGGGTAGAGCAGGCACGCCGCCCGATGCTCCTCGGCGCCGTCCGCGACGTCCACTTGTACCGGGTGGACTTGCTCGCAGTCGTCGAACGCCTTCGGACACCGTGGCGCGAACCGGCAGTACGTCGCCGGCTCGTTCGGCGTCGGTACCTCGCCCTCGATGGTGCGGAGGGGTTCGCCGCGCTCGTTGCGGCCGGGGATGCTCTCCAGCATCCCCTCCGTGTACGGGTGTTTCGGGTTGTCGAACAGCTCCTCGACGGGCGCGGACTCGACCATCTCCCCGGCGTACATCACGTTCACGCGGTCGGTAATCTCGGCGATGACGCCGAGGTCGTGCGTGATGAACATGATGCCGAGGTCGTGCTCGACTTTGAGGTCTTCGAGCAGGTCCAGAATCTGGGCCTGGATGGTCACGTCCAGCGCCGTCGTCGGCTCGTCGCAGATGAGCAGGTCCGGGTCGCAGGCCAGCGCCACCGCGATGACGGCGCGCTGGCGCATCCCGCCGGAGAACTCGTGGGGGTACTCGTCGACCCGCCGCGGCGCGTCCGGGATGCCGACGTCTTCGAGGAGGTTGATGGCTTCCTCGGTGGCCTCCCGGCCGCGCAGTCCCTGGTGGAGCCGCAGCGACTCCTTTATCTGGTTGCCGACGGTTTAGACGGGGTTCAGCGACGTCAGCGGGTCCTGGAACACCATCGCGATTTCGCCGCCGCGGACGTTCTGCCACTCCTTCTCCGTGTTGTCGGTGAGCTCCTCGCCCTTGTACTGGATGGAGCCGCCGACGATGCGGCCGGGGCTGTCGACCAGCCCCATGATGGAGCGGGCGGTCACGGACTTCCCGGAGCCGGACTCGCCGACGACGCCGACAGACTCGCCCCGACGGATGTCGAAGCTCACGCCGTCGACGGCGCGCATCGTTTCCTTGTCCGTGAAGAACGCCGTCTGGAGGTTGTCGACCTGCAAGAGGGGGGCCTGGTCGCCGCGGTCCTCGTCGGCGAACTGCTGGGAACTCATCAGGCACCACCCCCTGCGGCCGCGGCCTCGCCGGACGCGTCGCCGTCGCCACCAGCCTTCGGGTCGAGGGCGTCACGTACGCCGTCACCGAACGCGTTGAATCCGAGCACGAGCAGCGTGATGGCGATGCCGGGCAGGATGGAGATGTGCCACGACTGCGTCTGGATGAGGCTCTGCCCCATCGAGATGGCGCGCCCCCACTCGGGGGTTGGCGCGGTCACGCCGAGTCCGAGGTAGGACAGCCCCGCCGCGCTGATGATGTACCCGCCCAGCGACATCGAGAGGTAGATGAGCAGGTAGCTGAACACGTACGGCGCGACGTGCTTCGTGACGATGCGCCGCGGCTTCTCGCCGAAGCCCTCCGCGGCCGTAATCCAGTCGTTCTCCACGATTTGGAGCGCCGGCCCACGGACGGAGCGCCACAGCCCCATCCACCCCCATATGCCGAACAGGAGCGCGAGCAGGAACGCTCCGCTGTAGATATCCATTATCCAGTGGTTCTGGAGGACGTAGATGAGCATGATGAGCACGAGCAGCCGCGGCATCGCGGAGAACGCGTCGCTCATCACGACCGTCGTCATGTCGGCCAAGCCCTTGTAGTAGGACGTCAACAGCGCGAGGCCGAGCGCGATGCCGCCCGCGATGCCGGAGGCGATGATGCCGATGAACAGCGAGATGCGCGCGCCGTACGCGAGGAACGTGAACAGGTCCTTCCCGGAGGGGAGCGTCCCGGCGGGGTGGAATCGGTCGTAGGAGTCGTACGTCCACGGGCCGACGTTGCCCTGCTGACCGTTCGACTGGGAGTTGAGGTTCGCGGCGCCGACGGTCACCGTCTCGACGCCGCCGGTCTCGGCGTCGAAGTGCGTGACGTTGTGGCCGTACGGCTGCATGATGTTCTTCTCCTGGGTCACCGGGCTGACCGTCGGCGCGAACGCCGCCATCACGAGGAAGACGACGACCAGCACGAGGCCGAACTGGCCCCACGTGTGCCCCCGGAAGCGGTCGACGATGTCGTCAGCGGGCGTCCAGTCGGCGTACCGGTAGTGGCGCCGGAACACGAGGTACCCCCGCCAAATCCAGTAGAGGAACGCGAACGCGTACGCGTAGACGAGACCGACGCGGAGCAGCCACGCGTGCTTCGGCTCCAGGCCCAGGAACGTGTTCTGCCAGCCCTCACCGGGCACGAAGTAACCCTGGTTGGCAATCCACTCGCGGCTGAGCAGCGTCGGGAGGTTCGCGACGGCGTCGCCCGCGGCCGCGAACACGGCCGCTATCGACGCGAAGATATCGCCGAGCACGGGGACGGTGCTGGCGATGGCGTTGACCGGAACCTCCCACGGAACCGCCATGACGAGGCCGGCGAGCGCGCCGAGCTCGGCGAGGACGAGGGCGGCCATCACCGCGCCCCAGCGGACGGCGGGTGTCGGGTTCTGTCTGATTCGCTGTACGAGCGTGGAGTCAACCTGGTCGGTTTCGCTTTGCATGTGTTAGCCCTCGCTCTCGAACCCGACACGGGGGTCGACGACCGTGTACAGGAAGTCCTGGAGGATGTTCAAGCCCACGAGCAACAGGATGAACAGGAACATCAACGCGCCCGACAGCGGGAGGTCGCCGTTCGTGACGGCGTTGAAGAACAGCCACCCGATGCCGTTGATGCCGAACACCGTCTCCACGAGCACGGAGCCGCCGACGAGGACGCCGGCTTCCGCGGTGATGACGGGAATCAACGGGATGAGCGCGTTCCGGAAGATGTGCTTCCAGACGATGGTGCGGCCGGGCAGGCCCTTCGCCCGCGCCATCTCGACGTAGTTGGAGTTTTTCACTTCGAGGAACGCGGTTCGGCCGATGCGCATCTCGTTGCCCATCGACGCCGACCCGAGGACTAGGGAAGCCGGGAGGACGAGCTTGGAGGCCTGCAGGAAGTTCTGGAAGTTCCAGATGTTGTCCATCTCCGGGGCGCCCGCGACGTTCGTGGAGACGATGAAGTTCTGCCAGTCGAAGCCGAGGAGGAACTTCTCCGACTGGGAGAGCACCATCATCAGCATGACCGCGAGCCAGAAGTTCGGCATCGCACGCCAGACGATACCGCCGAAGGAAGCGGAGTAGTCACCGAGCGTGTTCGGGTTGAGGCCGGCGTAGAACCCCAACGGGATGCCGACGAACAGCGGCAGCAACACGGCCCACGCACCCATCAGGATGGTTCGGGGCGCGAAGTTCATGATGACCTCGTAGGCGGGCGTGTTCGGCTGCACGACCCACGAGTTCCCGAGGTCGAACGTGAACATGTTGACGATGAAGTCCACGTACTGCTCCCACAGCGGTTGGTTCAAACCGAGCGATTCGTGCACCTGTTGGATGCGCTCCGGCGTCGCTTTCTGTCCGAGAATAGCCGTCGCAGGGTCGATTGGGCCCGCGTAGATGATGAGGAACGTCAGCGACGTCCCGAAGAGTATCACGGGGATAGCGAGCACGAGGCGTTTCGCGAAGTATGTCCACCGACTCATGGGCGTAATCGACGAGTTGTGTGACTCGTTCGCATCTTTCTATACGAATTTGCGTGTTTAGGTCTTGCGTTTTGGTCACTCCGTCTCGCGGAGTCACCGGCTCTGCCGTACGAAAATATGTGATACCCGAACGGAGGGCGAGGGGTCGGAGGGGTCGCTACTGGTACTCGCCGCGGTCGCCGATTTCGGTGCGGTGGCTCTTCTTCCGGGACGGCCCCATCGCGCCGAAGCGCGGAGTGTCGATCCACTCGTAGCTGTAGCTCTGGGTGATGCCGTGCTGGAACGGCAGCAGGACGGCGTCCTCCCAGTTCGCGCGCTCGAGCTCGAGGTAGGCTTCTTCGCGGGCTTCGGCGGCCTCCTCGGTCAGGCCGAGGTTGTTCTGGACGGTCTCCCAGGCGTCTATCGCGTCCTGGGCAGCGTCGCCGGTGTCCGTCGACCAGCGCATGTACGACGACCCGCCGTCCTGGAAGAACGTGTTCGGCGGGTTGATGAGCGAGAGGAAGTTGTCCGCGCCCGGGTAGTCGGCAATCCAGCCGAGGTAGTAGAGGCCGAAGTTGCCGTTGCGGCCGCGGTTGAGGAACGTACTCCAGTCGCCGGTGCGGAGTTCCAGCGAGATGTGGGCCTGCTGGAGCTTGTCACGGAGCAGCGTGTACGCGTCCTCGCCCCACGACGACGCCGAACTGGACGTCATGTCGAAGGTGAGCTCGTACTGGTTGTTCGGGCCGTAGCCGGCGTCCTCCATGACCTGGCGCGCCTGGTCGAGTTGCGCCTCGTTGTACCCGTAGGGGTACTCGGTCTGGAGTTCGTTGTAGCGCTGTGCGCCGCCCGGGAACAGCGCCGGCGGCGTGAAGAAGTAGCCCGGCTTGCCGGGCGTGGCGATGATGTCCTCGTTGATGGTCTGCTGATTCATCGCGTACGCGACCGCCTGGCGCACCGGTTTCTCCACGTTCTCGGTGTCGAACGCGTAGTAGTACGTGGAGAGGGTGGCGACCTCGTAGTACTGGGCGGTCATGTCGTTGGGGTCGAACGGGCCGTAGGTCCCGTACTGGCGGCCGCGGTCGTCGGTCCCCTCGAAGTTCCGCAGGTCGGGGTCGTAGCGGGCGGACGGGATGTACGGGCTGTCGGCGTTGACGTTCGACGTCGCGTACGTGTATGCGGCGTTGGCCGAGGTGAACACCGAGTAGTCCAGCCCTTCGTTGAGGATTTCCTCGCCGTGGTAGTCGTCGCGGGCGTCGAGGCTGATGCTGGTGGCCTCGCTCCACTCGGTGAGCACGTAGGGACCCGCACCGACCGGGTTGGTCGACGCGAACTCGCTGTACTCGATTTCGCCCTCGTAGCCGTCGATGTCGCCGACGATGCCCTCGGGAATCGGGACGAACGAGGAGTACGCGATGAGCTCCAGGGCCGCGTAGAACGGCTGCGAGAGCGTGACTGTGACTTCGTAGTCGCCGGTCGCTTCGACGTCCATGCTTCCGGGGACGTACTGTTCGTTGCCCTCGTCGTCGGTCTCGGTTTCGTGAACGACGCCGAGGAACTCGAGGATGAAGTTCGCGCGGTTGGAGTTGTCGGAGGCTGCGAGGCGCTCCCATGAGTAAACGACGTCGGGGGCGGTGACTTCGGTGCCGTTGTTGTACGTGGCGCCTTCCTTGAGCTGGAAGGTGATGGTGGTGCCGTCCTCGGAGACCGTGTAGTCCTCCGCGAGGAGGGTCTCGACGTTGACAGTGCCGTTGACGTAGTTGGTCAGACCGTCGAAAATCTCCTGGATGTGCGTCCCGGAGACCGTGTCCGTCGCGTAGACGGGGTCCATCGAGTCCGCCGTCCCAATCTGGCGGCCGCGATAACGGTTCTCGTCGTCTTGGCCGCCCGCAGTCGTGGTTCCGCTCGGTTCGGTCGTGCCGTCGCTGTCGCCGTCGCCACCGGTGCACCCGGCCAGGGCGGTTGCGGTCGCAGCGGCGCCGGTTCCCTGCAGGAACCGCCGACGGGAGAGGTTGTCAGTGTCTGTCATCCAAACCCCGATTACTAATCTATAGGGATAAACTTACCGCTTTTGTGGATGTCCACGCCCTAAAATCCGAACGTACAACGTCCGTACAACCGGATGCGGGTGCGGTCGACAGAGCCACAGTTCGGCCACTCCTGTCAGTCCGACGGGCTTAAGTATCGGGTGTCACGTTGTATCATACGTCATGACGACTGACGCCGCGCAGCCGGCGAACGCGTCCGGCACCGACGTGATGGCCTCCCTCGACGACGAGGGCCCCGAGTCCCGACTCGTCATCGCGGACATCTCCTGCGACGAGGCGTGGATGTCGGTAACAGCGGACCACGCGACCGCGCTCTCCGCCTGGCGATAAGGCGACTGCGGCGGCGTTTCGACTTTTCGTATCTTCGACACCCAGACGGTAGGACTTTTGCTGGCGCGCCCGTTGGGTGCATCCATGAACGTCCGCGAAGTCACCGGCGGCCGCGAGTTTGTCGCGCGACTCGACCACGGCGCCGACTGGCGCGAGGAAATCGAGTCACTGGCGGCCGACGAGGGCATCGACGCCGCGTGGTTCGTCGGCATGGGCGCCGTCCAGGACGCCGAACTTTGGTACTACGACCAGGACGACTTCGAGTACCAGGCCGCGCGTTTCGAGGAGCCACTGGAGGTCGCGGCCTGCGTCGGGAACGTCGCTGACCTCGACGGGGAACCGTTCGCGCACACGCACGTGACCCTCTCGCGGCGCTCCGGACAGGCGCTGGCCGGCCACCTCGACCGCGCGACCGTGTTCGCCGGCGAGCTGTACGTCCGCGAGCTCGACACCGAACTGGTCCGCGAGCACGACGACGCCACCGACCTCGACCTCTGGCTGTAATGCGGCCCGAGGACGAGGAGTACTTCGCGACTCTGGAAGCCGGCCTCGACGAGGCATTCGATGTCGCCGAGCGCGCGAAGCACCGCGGCGAGGACCCCAAGCCCGAGGTCGAGATTCCGGTCGCCAAGGACATGGCCGACCGCGTCGAGAACATCCTCGGCATCGACGGGGTGGCCGAGCGCGTGCGCGACCTCGAGGGCGAGATGTCCCGCGAGGAGGCCGCGCTCGAACTCGTCGAGGACTTCGTCGAGGGGCGCGTCGGCGACTACGACACCAAAGCCGGCAAAGTCGAGGGCGCAGTCCGCACCGCGGTCGCACTCCTCACGGAAGGCGTGGTCGCGGCGCCCATCGAGGGTATCGACCGCGTGGAAGTCAACGCCAACGACGACGGCACCGAGTACGTCGCCGTCTACTACGCGGGCCCGATTCGTTCGGCGGGCGGGACCGCGCAGGCACTGTCCGTGCTGGTCGCGGACTACGCCCGCGCGCTTCTGGACATCGACCGCTTCAAGCCACGAGACGACGAAATTGAGCGCTATGCCGAGGAGGTCGACCTCTACGACTCCGAGACGGGCCTCCAGTACTCGCCGAAGGACAAGGAGACGAAGTTCATCACCGAGCACTGCCCCGTCATGCTGGACGGGGAGGCGACCGGCGACGAGGAGGTCGACGGGTTCCGGGACCTCGAACGCATCGCGACGAACGCCGCGCGCGGCGGGATGTGTCTCGTGCTCGCGGAGGGTATCGCGCTGAAGGCGCCGAAGATTCAGCGCTACACCCGGAATCTCGAGGAGGTCGAGTGGCCGTGGCTGCAGGACCTCATCGACGGCACCATTGGAAAAGACGAGGACAGTGAGGGCGACGACGCCAGCGACGACGCCGAGGACGAGACGGAGGCGTCCACCGACGCCGACGAGGCTAGCGAGGAGCCCGACGGTCCGCCCCGCGTCGACCCGTCGAACAAGTTCCTCCGCGACCTCATCGCGGGCCGCCCGGTCTTCGGCCACCCCTCCAAGGAGGGGGGGTTCCGCCTGCGCTACGGCCGCTCGCGCAACCACGGGTTCGCGACTGCGGGCATCCACCCCGCGACGATGCACCTCGTGGACGACTTCCTCGCGACGGGGACCCAAATCAAGACCGAGCGCCCCGGGAAGGCGGCGGGCATCGTCCCCGTCGACTCCATCGAGGGCCCCACCGTCAAACTCGCGAACGGCGACGTCCGCCGCATCGACGACCCCGAGGAAGCCCTCGAAGTGCGCAACGGCGTCGTCGAAATCCTGGACGTCGGCGAGTACCTCGTGAACTACGGCGAGTTCGTCGAGAACAACCACGAGCTCGCGCCCGCGTCCTACGCCCCGGAGTGGTGGATTCAGGACTTCGAGGCCGCGGGCGCGGACGTCCAAGCCCTTCGAGACTCGCCGTACGTCGACCTCAAAGCGCCCGACGCCGACCAGGCGCTGGAGTGGGCGACCGAGTACGACGCGCCGCTACACCCGAAGTACACGCACCTCTGGCACGACATCGAGGTCGCGGACTTCGAGGCCCTAGCGGAGGTCGTCGCGCACGCCCACACCGAGGACGGCGACCTCCTGGTCCCCAACGAGGATGCCGTGCGCGAGCCGCTGGAAGCCCTGCTCGTCGAACACACGCAGGACGACGACGAGATTCGGATTCCGGACTGGCTGCCGTTCGCGCGCTCGCTGGGTATTACGGACGCCCTGTCCCGCGAGTGGGACGACCTCTCCGCGGACGCCCGCGAGTGGCCGAACGCGCTCGCCGCCGTCAACGAAGTCGCCCCGTTCGACGTTCGCGAACGCGCGCCCACGCGCATCGGGAACCGCATGGGTCGCCCGGAGAAGTCCGAATCCCGCGACCTCTCCCCCGCGGTCCACACCCTCTTCCCCATCGGGGAAGCCGGCGGCAGCCAGCGCGACGTCAGCCAGGCCGCCCGGCACGCCCCCGACATGAGCGACACCCCCGGCGAACTCGACGTGCAGCTGGGCGTCCGCGAGTGCCCGGACTGTGGCGACCACACGTTCGAGCCGCGCTGCGAGGACTGCGGCGAGTGGACGGACCCCCACTACGAGTGCCCGGACTGTGGCATCAGCGCCGACCCCGACGAGTCCGGCCGCGTCGAGTGCCCGCGCTGCGAGCGCGAACTCGACAACGTCGAAGTGCAGACCGTCGACGTCGGCGCCGAGTACCGCGACGCCCTCCAAGCGGTCGGCGAGCGCGAGAACGCCTTCGACCAACTCAAGGGCGTCCAGGGGCTGATGTCCGCGGAGAAAGTCCCCGAACCCATGGAGAAGGGTGTCCTCCGCGCGAAACACGACGTCTCCGCGTTCAAGGACGGCACCGTCCGCTACGACATGACCGACCTCCCCGTCACGTCGGTCAAACCCAGCGAACTCGACGTCACCGTCGAACACTTCCGCGAACTCGGCTACGAGGAGGACATCCACGGCGACCCCCTCGAACACGACGACCAGCTCGTCGAACTCCGCGTGCAGGACGTCGTGCTCTCCGATGGGGCCGCCGAGCACATGCTCCAGACCGCGGACTTCGTCGACGACCTCCTCACCCAGTACTACGGCCTCGACGCCTTCTACGAGCTGGAGGAGCGCGACGACCTCGTCGGCGAACTCGTCTTCGGGATGGCACCCCACACCTCCGCCGCCGTCGTCGGCAGAGTTATCGGCTTCACGTCAGCTTCGGTCGGCTACGCGCATCCGTACTTCCACGCCGCGAAACGCCGGAACTGCTTCCACCCGGAGACAAAGGTATGGTTCGAGGACGAAGCCGGCGAGTGGCACTACGACCCAATCGAGACGCTCGTCGAGGACCGCCTCGACCCCGAAACGGCCGACGAGGACGACTTCGGGACGCTCGTGCATGAACTCGACGGCGACGTGTTCGTGCCGTCCGTGACCGAAGATGGTGACGTCGTACAGAAGCCGGTCGAGGCCGTTTCGAAGCATCCCGCGCCCGACCACATGATTCGTATCGAGGCCAATTCTGGCCGCGAACTCACCGTGACGCCGGACCACGAGGTCCAGTACTGGACCGGCGACGGCGTTGATTCCGCCGAGGCACGAGAGCTCGACGGTGACGAGACACTACTGTTGAGCACGCGAGTCGACTCTCGCCCGCAACCAGAAGTGGCCGCGGCTACCGACGGGGGCTCGACGGTCCTCGACGGCATCTCCGAAATAGAGTACGTTCAGTCAGATACTGCGCACACGTACTGTCTCACGGTCGCCGACACGCATTCGCTGTTCGCGAACGGTATCGCGGCGAAGCAGTGCGACGGTGACGAGGACTGCGTGATGCTCCTGATGGACGGACTCATCAACTTCTCGAAGTCGTACTTACCGGACCAGCGCGGCGGCCGGATGGACGCGCCGCTGGTGATGTCCTCGCGCATCGACCCGAGCGAAATCGACGACGAGGCGCACAACATGGACGTCGTCAGCCAGTACCCCCGGGAGTTCTACGAGGCGACCCGGGAGCTGGCCGACCCCGGCGAGGTCGAGGACCTCGTGGAAATCGCCGAGGAGAGCCTCGGCACGGACACCGAGTACGCGGGTTTCGAGCACACCCACGACACCTCCGACATCCACCTCGGGCCGAGCCTGTCGGCGTACAAGACGCTCGGGTCGATGATGGACAAGATGGACGCCCAGCTCGAACTCGCGCGCAAGCTCCGGGCGGTCGACGAGACAGACGTCGCCGAGCGCGTCATCGAGTACCACTTCCTCCCGGACCTCATCGGGAACCTGCGCGCGTTCAGCCGCCAGGAGACGCGGTGTCTGGACTGCGGGGAGAAGTACCGCCGGATGCCCCTGACGGGCGACTGCCGGGAGTGCGGCGGGCGCGTGAATCTGACCGTCCATGAGGGCTCCGTGAACAAGTACATGGACACCGCGATTACGGTCGCCGAGGAGTACGACTGCCGCGAGTACACGAAACAGCGGCTGGAAGTCCTGGAGGCGAGTCTCGAATCGATTTTCGAGAACGACAAAAATAAGCAGAGCGGCATCGCGGACTTCATGTGACTCGCTGAACTCCGATTCGGCCACGGCGGTCTTGGGGGTTCGCTACGAAGCGCCGCTGGACCATGACCGCGACCGTGTTCCTAGACGTGCCGATTGCGGGCGACGTCGAAGAAATCGACTCCCCGGGCGGGCCGTACACGGAACTGGTCACGGAGCTATCGTAGTGCCACCGACGGGTGTAGCGGCCCGCCGCCCCGCGTCCGGCAGTTGATTTTATCACGTCGCACGCTGAACATCCACGTATGAGTGAGGAAACTCCTAGCGTCGGTCTCGGGACGGCCGTCTACGACGACGACGGCGAGAAACTCGGGACGATTCGCGGCTTCGACGAGGACGGCTTCTACGTGACGACCCGCGAGGGCGTCGAAGCGCTCTCCATCGAGCACGAGCGCGCCGGCCACGAGTTCGGCGAAGCCGAGCTCATGTGGCGGTGCTCGGAATGCGGCGAGCTCGGCGACCTCCAGGAGGCGTTCCCCGAGGAGTGTCCGAACTGTGGCGTCGAGAAGGAAGCCATCTACTATTGGACCGAGGACTGACGCGGCGTCTCCGCTGGATAGCTGTCGCTCGGTGCCGCGAAAAACTGGAGAAGCGCGACCGGATTAGAACGGAGCCTGCGGGCCTTCGTCTTCCTCGGCATCTTCGCCGTCGGCGTCCTCGCCGGGGAACGATGGGCTCATGCCGCTGTCGTGACCGCCGCCCATGCCGGTGTCAGCGTTGACGGCGTCGACTTCGGGAATCTCTTTGGTCATCCGGGACTTGATGGCCTGAATCGTCATCGGGGAGATGCCACAGCCCGAACACGCGCCGCCGAGCTGGAGGTCGACGACACCCTCCTCGCGGTCGATGTTCTGGATGGCGGCCGTGCCGCCGTGCATCTGAATCTGGGGGAAGTTCCGACGGAGGAAGTTGTTGACGCGCTCCTCCAGGTCGTCGCCGCTCTGACTCTCGGTGCTCATGAGAACCCGTTGGTGCTCGCACGGCTTAGCTCCTGTGGTGCAAGCTGTTCGGTTCGGGGTTTCGCGACGCGACTACGCGTCTTCGCCGACGTCGAACTGCGCGCGCAGCTCGGCCCGTAGCTCTTCGAGGTAGCGGTCGAGGACGTGCTGGGTCTTCTCGTCAGTCGCGACGACGCCGTCGAGCTTGTCAAGTGGGTCGTCGGGGAGTTCGACGGTGAACTCGCCGTCGCCCTCGTAGTGGGGTTCGCTCTCGGCGAGAATCGTCTGGTCGATGCCGTGGACGATGTCCGAGTCGAACGCTTCGTTCATCGTCTCGAAGGCGCTCTTGTACGCGGTCTGGAGCTTCGGGAAGTAGTCGACGTACTTCTGCTCCTCGAACTCCTCGGGCGTCAGGTCGCTCATTAGCCCCTGTTTGCCGTGTCGGATTGAAGTGCCCGTCGGTAGCCACGAACCGATTGCCCGATTCGCGCGCCATCTCCAATTCTATATCGTAGAATGGGATTCATTCTCTGCTCCTGCCCCTCACTGGATGCACGGGGGTCGCTGTCGTCCGTCGACGGGATAGAATCGCGGCTCGGCTCGGACTGTGGACTTCGCGTGGCGGTTGGTATGCGTGCGCGCGAGCGCGCGAACGAGAGCGAAAAACTACGGGCGCGTTCGACCAACCCTGAGTTCTAGCCGACGAGTCCGCCCCACCCGGGAATCGCGTCCGGACCTCCGGGTTGCTCGACTCACGGCCACGTTCGTTTCACGAGCCCCGTTCGCGCCTCGGCACCTGTTTCGTCGCCGCACTCGGTCAGTTCTTCTCCGAGTTCACGCTGCAGTCGACTCTGCTCCCGCTCGACGCCTCTCCTAGTTCGCCTGAGTCATTCATCTCGTGTGCCATCGGCCAACTCTGGCGCCGTCCGTGTTCTGCGTTCCTCCCGCTCGGACAATGATAAATCACATATTGCAATATAGAAGATTGTCCGCGTGGCGTGACTGTCCCGACGCCGTCCTGCTACTTCGTGCTCGCGCGCTGGCGAGGCCGGCTACCGGAGCTTTAAGCCCGCGTCGTGCGCCACACCACGTATGGTCATCTACGAGGCGGACGTTCCCGGCGTCGGGAAGCGCTACGAGGTCGAAACCGGCGACGGCGAGCGTGCGGTCGTCATCGTCCACCACGACGGCAAACGCGAACTGTTCCGCCGCGCGGACCCGGACGCGGACGCCGAGAAGCTCTTCGACCTCACCGCCGAGCAGTCCCGACAGCTCGCCACGTCGCTGGAGGGGACTGACTTCCAGCCGCTGGATTTAGAGGACATCGACGTTCCGCTCGGCGGCGCGCTCATGGAGTGGGTCGAAATCCCCGAGGCGTCGCCGGTCGCCGGCGAGACGATGGGGAGCGTGCACCTCGGCAAGCAGACCGGCGTGACCATCGCCGCCATCCAGCGCGGCGAGGAGACCATCGGGAGCCCGGGCGCCGACACCACGCTTCGGGCCGGCGACATCCTCGTCGCCATCGGGTCGCGCAGCGAACAGAACGCGCTCGAAGCACTCCTCGAAACGGGCAGCGTGGAGGGCGCCGACTGACTCGATGGCAGGGTCACTGCTCCTCGAGTTTGGCATCGCACTCACGGTTCTGGCCGTTCTGGGTGCTGTCGCGCGGCGCTTCGGGCAGCCGGTTATTCCGGCCTACATCGCAGCCGGCATCCTCGTCGGCCCGTACGCGCCGACGAGCGTCGCCGGCATCTCCCTCCAGTTGGTCTCGGACAGCGCCGTCATCGGCACCGTCGCCGAAGTCGGCATCATCATGCTGTTGTTCTTCCTCGGGCTGGAGTTCGACATCGGGACGCTCGTGCGGAACCGGCGGCGGCTCTCGGTGGTCGGCGGCATCGACCTCGCGGTGAACGCCGCAATCGGCATCGGCGTCGCGCTGGCGTTCGGGTTCGGGCCGGTCGGGACGCTGCTCGTGGCGGGCGTCGTCTACATCTCGTCGAGCGCCATCGTCACGAAATCGCTCACGGACGCGGGCTGGCTCGCGAACCCCGAGAGCGAGGTGATTCTCGGCACGCTGGTCGTCGAGGACCTCGTCATCGCCGTCTACCTCGCCGTCGTCGCGGCGGTCGTCGGTGGCGGCGGCGACGTCGGCGGCGCGCTTGTGACCGTCGTCCAGTCGTTCGTGTTCCTCACAGCGCTGGCGGGCGCCGCGCACTTCGGGACGGAGTACGTCGAGACCGTGTTCGGCGCCGACACGGACGAACTGTTCGTGTTGCGCGTGGTCGGCGTCGCCGTCCTCGTCGGCGGCGTGGCGCTCGCGGTCGGCGCGAGCGAGGCGGTCGCGGCGTTCTTCGTCGGCACCGCGTTCAGCGGCACCGACCTCGTCGACCGCATCG
>CAXREU010000019.1:0-10558 GCA_964229715.1 Halobacterium sp. | reverse complement strand
CGACACCGCCCGCGAGGCCGCCCTCGACGGCGCGAACATCCCCACGGAGGTGTACGACAACCTCGTGGACACCGTCGACGATAACCTCGATAAGCTCCACCGCCACGTCGACCTCAAGCGCGAGGCGCTCGACGTTGACGAGGTCCAGATGTGGGACCTCTACATGCCCATCGTGGACTCGGAGAGCCCCGAAGTGCCCTACGATGAGGCCAAGAAGCACGTCGTGGAGGCGGTCGCGCCGCTCGGCGAGGACTACCAGAACCGGGTCGCGGAGGGCCTCGAATCCCGCTGGGTGGACGTCTACGAGAACCGCGGGAAGCGCTCGGGCGCGTACTCCGGGGGGACCTACGACACCCAGCCGTTCATCCTGATGAACTACCAGGACGACATCTCCTCGATGTTCACGCTCGCCCACGAGCTCGGGCACAGCCTTCACAGCCAGTACACCAGCGAACAGCAGCCCTACGTCTACTCGGACTACGAAATCTTCGTGGCGGAAGTCGCCTCCACGGTCAACGAGGCACTGCTCGTCAACCACCTGCTGGACACAGTTGAGGACGACCACTTCCGCAAGCACATCCTCAACGAGTACCTCGAACGGTTCCGCTCGACGCTGTACCGCCAGACGCTGTTCGCGGACGTCGAGCACCGCCTGCACTCGCTGGCCGAGGACGGCGAGGCGCTGACGCCGGACCGCGTCGACGAGGTGTACGGCGAGCGCAAGGAAGCGTACTACGCCAACGCCGTCGTCGACGACCACATCCGCCGCGAGTGGATGCGCATCCCGCACTTCTACTACAACTTCTACGTCTTCCAGTACTCCACGGGCATCTCGGCGGCCGTCGCGCTCGTCCAGGACATCCTCGAGGAGGGCCAGCCCGCCGCCGACCGCTATCTCGACTTCCTGCAGCGGGGCTCCAGCGAGTACCCGCTGGAACTGCTACGCGCCGCGGGCGTGGACATGTCCACGAGCGAGCCCATCGAGCGTGCGCTCGACTTTTACGACGAGCGCCTCGAACAAGCCGAGGACCTCGTCTGAGGACGCCACGGACGGGCAGTTCTGTCCGTCCTCGTCAGACGCCCGACCGCCGGTAGGCGTTCCGCCTACCCAAAGGAACTTCTACGCGCGGCCCCTAGGACCGTCAACGAATGTCGCGTAGTCCTTCACTACCTGACCGGCCGACGCTCGACGTCGACCCCGAGTCGTCGCCGGACGAACACCTCGACGCGCTCCAAGAGCACTACGGAGAGATTCTCGACGTCCACGAGCAACTGCAGTCCCAGCTCGAAGAAGTCGAGTCGCGTCGCGAAGAGCTCCGCGAGGAGGTCGACCGCCTCCAGCGGGAGAACGAGACGCTGAAGACCGCGTCGCTGTACCTCGCCACCGTCGAGGACCTGCCCGAGGACGGCAACGCCGTAATCAAGCAGCACGGCAACAATCAGGAAGTCCTCACCGAGCGGTCCCCGCGGCTCGCCGATAAACTCGAAGTCGGCGACCGTGTCGCCATCAACGACTCGTTCAGTGTGCAGCGCGTCCTTGACGACGAGACGGACGCCCGCGCGCAGGCGATGGAAGTCGACGAATCGCCGACCGTCGAATACGAGGACATCGGCGGCCTCGACGAGCAGCTCCGCGAGGTCCGGGAGGCCGTCGAGGACCCCCTCGTCAACCCCGCGACGTTCGAGAAAGTCGGCGTGGAGCCGCCGAGCGGCGTGCTGCTGCACGGCCCGCCGGGCACCGGGAAGACGATGCTCGCGAAGGCCGTCGCGAACCAGACGGACGCGACGTTCATCAAGATGGCCGGCAGCGAGCTCGTCCGGAAGTTCATCGGGGAGGGCTCGCGTCTCGTGCGCGACCTCTTCGAGCTCGCCGACCAGAAGGAGCCCGCCATCATCTTCATCGACGAAATCGACGCCGTCGCCGCCGAGCGCACGGACTCGAAGACCAGCGGGGACGCCGAGGTGCAGCGGACGATGATGCAGCTGCTCTCGGAGATGGACGGCTTCGACGAACGCGGCGACGTTCGCATCATCGCCGCGACCAACCGCTTCGACATGCTGGACTCCGCGATTCTCCGCCCGGGTCGTTTCGACCGCCTCATCGAGGTGCCGAACCCGACCGAGGAGGCCCGCGAGCGCATCCTCGAAATCCACGCGGGCGACATGAACGTCGCCGACGATGTGGAGTTCGCGGAGCTTGCGCGAGAGACCGACGGCTTCTCCGGCGCGCAGCTCGCGAGCCTCGCCACGGAGGCGGGGATGTTCGCGATTCGGGACGACCGCGACGAGGTCCGCCGCGAGGACTTCGACGCGGCCTACGAGAAGCTCGTCGCCGAGGGCGAGGACGACTTCGGCCCGAGCTACCCGAGCTACATCCGCTAACGCTCTGCTCCGTCGTTCCGGATTGGAACGCTCTTGTATCGCGCGCTCCGACGTGTTTCTATGACCATTAGCGTCGTCTGGGGAACGGGCACGGCGCCCACGGAGATGGCGGCTTACGACGCCGCGCTCGCGGACGCGGGCGTCCACAACTACAATCTCGTCACGGTGTCGTCGGTGATTCCCGCGGACGCCGACGTCGAAGCAGTGGGAACTGCGCCGGACCTCGGCCCCGCTGGAAATCAGTTGACGGTCGTGGAAGCGCACGCTAACGCCGCTGGGCCGCGTCACGTCAGCGCCGCGCTCGCATGGGCGAAAAGCGACGAGGGTCCCGGCTTGTTCTACGAGGTTGCCGGTGAGACGGACGCTGCGGATGTCGAGGCGCGCGTGCGCACCGGTATCGACGCGGGTATGGACCTCCGCGACTGGTCGTTCGACGATGCGACGGTACGTACGACGAGTACTGAAGCCGACGCCGGCGAGTACGCGGCGGCAGTCGTGGTCGCCGCGTACGGCGACAGCGAACCCATTCTGTGAGGTGAGCACCTCCCGAACACATAAATGCGTGTCTGTGGAAGCAGCTACGAATAGCGTGTCGCGAACCGCTGCGCACTCCCGGGACCCGGCTGCATGCTACTGAGTCCGCTTGCACCATGACTCCGCCACTCCACTCCCGCCGTTCGTTCCTGGCAGCCGCCACGGCGACTGCGACAGCCCTCGCGGGCTGTAGCGGCACTCGGTACAGAGACCGGTACAGCCCGAGTGAGCGCGTCTCGCTGACGGTGAGTGCGCCGCCCGCGGACGACGACCGTGCGGCGACGACCGTCGGTCGCCGGCTGACCGACCGACTCGACGCTGTCGGTGTGGCCGCCTCCTTCGAGCCGAAGCGCCAGTCCCAGCTCCACCTCGATGCGCTCATCAACCACAACTTCGACGTGTTCGTCGGCCGCCACCCCTACCTCCGGGACCCCGACGCACTCTACCCGCTGTTGCACTCCGAGTTCGCACCCGAGTCCGGCTGGCAGAACCCCTTCGGAGTGGCCAGCCCCGAACTCGACGACACGCTCGACGCAATGCGCGCAGGCGACTCGGCCGACGAACTAGACGGCGTCCTCGCCGCGTACGCCGAGCGCGTTCCGTTCACGGTCGTCGCCGCGCCGGAGTTTCTCACCGCGCGCCGTGCCGCCGTCTCGGACGGCGCGGCCGAAACCACTGAGCGGCCGCTCGCACTGCTGGCGCTGCTCGCGGACGCCGACCTCGACCGGCCGCTCCGCGCGGGCATCTTCTCCGCGGAGGTGACCGAGAACCGCAACCCCGTCGCGGGCGAGTTCCGGTGGAACCGCCAACTCCTCGGGCTGTTATACGACCCGCTCGCGCGCCCAGTCCGGGGCGGCGACGGGCTACTCCCGTGGGCCGCCGAGTCGTGGGAGTTCGACGGCGACGACCTCGTCGTCGACCTCCGACCGGACCAACGGTTCCACGACGGCAGCCCGCTGACTGCTGCGGACGTCGCGTTCACGGTCGAGTTCCTCTCTGACACGTCGCTCGGGGAAGCGTCCTCACCGGTGCCGGCGACGCGATTCCGCGGTCGCACGTCGCTGGTCGAGTCCGCCAGCGCGACGGGCCGAATGACTGTCCGCTTCTCGCTGGACTCGAGCGTCTCCAAGGCGACCGCCGAACGCGTGCTCTCTCTGCCGGTGCTTCCCGTCTCCGAGTGGCGCGACCGGACCGAAACCATTGACGACCGCGTCACGCGCGCGCTCGTTTGGGAGAACCGCCAGCCGGTGGGAAGCGGTCCACTCGCGTTCGAGCGCGCGACCGAGAAGCAGTCCGTGAAACTAACGCCGTTCGTGGACCACTTCCTTGCGGACGTGGATGACGATGTCGCGCGGTACGCGCCCGCACTCGACGGCGACGGGGTCCTGGCTCGCTACGCCCCCTCCGGCGCGGACGCCGTCGCGGCGCTTGCCGATGGCCGCTTGGACACGACGCTCCATCAGTTTCCGTCGCATGCGTTCGACGCCGTCGCCGACGCGGAGGGCGTCGAGTCCGCGACGGCGCCGTCGACGGAACTCTGTATCGTCGGCTACAACACCCGACGCGCGCCTCTCTCGGACTTCCACGTCCGGCAGGTCCTCGCGCGCCTCCACGACCGCGAGCACGCTGCATCGTCGGCCTTCGCGGGATACGCGACCGGGACCGACGTTCCGGTCGTCGACGATTGGGACGTCGAAAACCTCGGCGCGGGCTCTCACCCGGCCGGCCCGTTCCCCGGTTCCGCGGGCGACCTCGACGTCGAGCGCGCTCGTGACCTGTTCCGCGAGGCGGGCTACACGTACGACGACGACGGCAACCTCCACCGATAACAATGGTTCTCCTGGAAACACTGCTCACGCTCGCCGCGTACGTTCTCGTCATGCTCGCGCTCGCGGTGGGCATCTCCGTCGGGCCGCGCCAATTCGTCGCGTCGCTCGGCGACACGAGGCGCCGGTTCGTCGCCGTTGCGCCGTACGTGCTGCCGTTACTGGGCGTGCTGGGGATGCGCCGGCTCGCGCTGACCGTCGGGCCGGAGCTATCGTGGTACTTGCAGTGGAACGTCAGCGGGCTCATCTACGAGCTGGAGGGCGCGACCATCGCGTCCGTCCAGTCGGTGGCGACGCCGCTCGTGACGGAGTACTTCGTGTTCGTCTACCTCTACGGCTACGTGTTCTTGCTCGTGTTCCCGCTGGTCGCGTACTTCTCGCTGGACCGCAGCGAGCGCCTCGCGGAACTGCTCGCAGCGTACGGCCTGAACTACGGCATCGGGCTCGTCTGTTACGTGCTGTTCGTCTCCTACGGCCCCCGCAACGTCATTCCGGGGCTCGCCGAATCGCTGCTGTTCACGACCCACCCGACCGCCCAGCACCTGACCGCGGAGGTGAACTTGAACACGAACGTCTTCCCGTCGCTGCACACGTCGCTGTCCGCGACCGTGGCGCTGTTCGCGTGGCGGACCCGCGCAGAGTACCCCGGCTGGCTGGTCGTCGCGGCGCTGCTCGCGGCCAGCGTCGCGCTCGCGACGGTGTACCTCGGCATCCACTGGCTGACCGACGTCGCCGGTGGTTTCGTGCTCGCTGGAACGTCCTACTGGGCGGCCGTCCGGTTCGTCGACCGCTACGGCTGTTGGGCATCGCTGCCCGCGTGGCTCGCGCGACTCCCCTCTCGGCGGTGACTCGCCCCCGGAATCGTGTGAATACCACCCAAACTAAAAAACCTTTACGTGAGGGCGACCTACTAACAGCGAATGCACGGGAACACGCCGTACAGTGGTGCCGAGCCGTCGGAGCCCGCCCCCGACCTCACGGGAACGCAGCGGCGCGCGCTCCAGGACAGCATCTCCCAGATTGCCGCTCGCACGCGGGACTTCCTGCCCGACGAGTACATCGTCGGCTCCGAGATTAGCTCGGGCTCGAACGGCATCCAGGTCACCGTCGCCGTCCGACCGCCCGCCGGCAACCCCGTCAGCGCCGGGTTCACCCCGGAGTTCGACGGCGTCGCCGACGACGACCTGATTCCGGACGACGACCGCGAGGAGGTCGCGCGCGGCCTCGCCGCCAGCGCCGCCCTTCAGGTGAAGAGCGCGCTCGGCGACGACGTCCCCCAGACCGCGCGCTGACCCATTACTCCCCGGAGCCGCCGTCCAAGTAACTCGCTGCTTCTCGGTCCGACACCTGCCCGAAGTCCTTGTAGAACCGCCCAACAGCGCCGAACACTGCTGGCGTCGCTACACACACGACGTCGTCGGCCGCCTCCCGCAGCGTCGCCACGACCCCTGGCGGCGCCACTGGGACCGCGACGACGACCCGCGCCGCACCTGCGTTCGCTAGCTGCTCGACGCACGCGAGCGTCGTCGCACCGGTCGCGACGCCGTCGTCGACGAGCAGGACCGTCTTCCCTTCGACGTCCAGCGGCGGCCGGCCCTTCCGGTACGCGTCGACGCGCCGCTTCGCCGCGCGACGCTCCCGTGCGACCAGCTCCTCGACCTCGTCGTCGGTGAGAGAGTGGGACGCGACGACATCGTCATTCAGCCAGACGCTCCCGTCGCTGGCGACCGCGCCGAGCGCCAGCTCCCGGTTCCCGGGCGCGCCGACCTTCCGCGCGACCACGACGTCCAGGGGCACGCCGAGCGCGTCCGCAACCGCTCGTCCTACTGGCAATCCACCGCGGGGCACCGCGAGCACGACGTCCGCGTCTACGCCGGCCTCGCGGACGGCTGCAGCGAGCTGCTCGCCGGCGTCGGTCCGGTCGCGGAACGGAGGCATGACTGTCGGTTCGCCTGCCACCGTCTTGAACGCTGCCCGCGGCGGAACACTGTGGACTCGAGACCGCTACTTCCCCCAGAAGAAGACGAATTGTGTATACGAACGTCAACACAACTAAGTAGGTGGAGACGTGAGTATCAGGTGAGCAATGAGCGAGCAAGTTCACATCCGCGTCGGTGAATCCCGCCACGAAAAGTGGGTCAACCACGCCGAAGCGGAGTACGACGGCAACATGTCGAAACTAATCCGTGCCGCGGTCGAGAAGGAAATCAGTGGCACGGGTGACACCGCCTCAGACGGCGCGCAGACGGTCGAACCGAACGGACGGATAGACGACATCCTCAATGGCGTGGAGGACAACGGAAGCGCCCTCGAAGCCATACAGGACCGCCTTGAGAACATGCACGACACCATGCTTTCGCAGGGTGGCCTTCCCGACAAGGTGTTTTCCGACGTGTACGGAGCACTGCCGACGGTGAAAGACGGCTTCGAGGATGCGGACAAGGACGCTATCGCCGTGGAGTTCGGCGCGACGGCGGCAGAAATCGCAGAGAAAGCGGGTGTGTCCGAACTCGAAGCGGAGCGGGCGCTTGTCCAACTCCGCTACGAGGACGAATACAGTGGCGTGGAGATGTTGATGACTGAGGGCTTCGATGGACCCCGCTACTGGTTAGAGGTGCCCCAATGAGCACCATTAGCCCTATCGAGGACTACCGCGAGAGTTACGTTCTCCGTTCGCAGTCGGACGCGGCAGAGAACACGGTAAAGCGCCACGTTCGCCACCTTCGCAAGTTCCAGTCGTGGCTTCAAGAGCGGGGCAAGGACCTTGAAAGCGACATCGAGGTTGAGGATGACCTACTGCGGTTCCGTCGGTGGATGAAACTGCGGGGTGCTGGCACCGAGTGTCCCGAGTGTGAGACGGTCGCGGACCCCTTCGAGGACTACTGTCCCGACTGCGGGGCCGACGTATCGGAGGGTGAACCCGTCGGCTACTCGGAAGGGACTATCAAGAACGCCACGGGTGCCATTAGCAAGTTCTTCCAGATTCGTCGCCCCGATGACCCCAACCCTGTAGACGAGTGGGAAACCACGGGGTCGGACGGCAAGTGGTCAATCACCACGGAGAAGAAGCGGGCGACTCGGGAAGGTGTGTTCTACCTCGAATCCGATGAGGTGGACCAACTGATTGAAGCGGCAGAGGGCTTTCGGGACAAACTGGTTATCCGTCTCCTGGTTTCCACGGGAATGAGGCGGTCGGAACTAATCAGCCTGCGACTGCGGGACGTAGAGCCTGGCCAGAAGCGAATCCGTATCTACGAGCGGAAGAACGACGAGTATCGGACGGTCGGCTTTCGGTCGGACAAACTGGCGCGGAACCTTCGGATGTGGATTGACCACCACAGAACGCAGGAATACGGGGCCGACGAAAGCGATTACCTCTTTCCGCCCGACGGGAAGGGGGAGAGTGACCACCTGGGGGCCACCGTAGTTCGGGATATAGTGGTCGAAGCGGCAGACCGCGCGGACATCCAGCAGTCCTACGGCACCGACGCCCTCGGGAGAACCCAACACCTTGTGACCCCCCACGCTCTACGGGCCACGTTCGCCGTCCAATGCGCCAAGAACGGGATTCCCGCCCCGATGGTGAAAGAGGCTCTTGGCCACCATTCCCTGAACGTCACGGACATCTACACGTCCGTGATTGACGACGACGCGGCAGACATGATTCGGCGCGACGGACCCTCGTTCTAATTACTGCCAGTTATTCTCGCACCGTCGAACCGCTCACCTCGATTCTGCGACCGCTCACAGACGCGCAGAGCGATTTCTTGAGCAAACGAGTGGGAAGCATCATGTCGCAACTCAAGCCGCTTCAAACGGCGCACAGAGCCGCACAGAGCGACACCCACTCCCTCTTGCGGTTCTCCCCACGCACGCGCACGGGACGCGCCGTTATTAACGGTAGTTATTACTTGATGTGTACTACCTTCGCCGTCTCTGATACCACTCCCTCCCTCAGCAAGCCAAACCGCGGCTTGCTTCGGTCGGTCGGGTATCTTCGACGGCTCGGGACTTCAAGCGCCAGTCGGGCTTGTGTCGGGAGGCCCGACGGCAAGAGGTGGGTCTTGGTCACGCACACTGCATGGCGCTTCCGCAACTGGGGTTGATTCAGACGTGCCGCCCGCCACCCCGACCATACCGTTTTTGAGTGACGGCGCGGGGTCGAACGTGCAAGCGGCACGTACATCAAATAACCGACATTCCCCCTAATTACAAATCTGGCTACGGGCGCGGGCGTGACGCCCTAATCAGGATTCTGGCCTTTCTCTGGTTTATTTTCGGGGTTCTCGGCACTTTCCTCACGCGGGCGCGCGCAAGGCATGGCCGTATGCAGGTATTACTGGGTTATACCACTCAGCAATTTTCTGCCGATACGCCCGCGGCACCATTCACAGGACTGGCCTGCCGTCCCACGCCGAGTTTTGGTCAAGAAGTGGGGGGAATCGCCTTGAGATACGGGGGGCGGGGTCCTGGCACGTCTCTCGCCACTCGAAAACGGGGCCAGTCGCGTGGAACAGTGTTCACGTACCAGAGCAAGAAATCGCCCCTGGATGGGGCTGGCGGGGTCCTGGCGCGCTTCTCGCCACACGTCGGCGGCACCTATCGCGTAACTCACGAGGAAATCGGGCCAGGATAGGACGTGCCAACGTTCGTGAAGTCTCCCGCCAGAAAAGTAGACACCCATCAACCAATGTTGCCAACGGTCCACGGAAATCGCCACTCGATTACACGGAAGTGTCTCAGGCGGGCGGTTTAGGCGGACATATGGGCAATTCTGTGGGCAAGTATCAGACGTGATACACGTTCGTATCGCCAGCAACTTCCCATCAACTCACGGACATCCGTCCCTATCCTCACCGCACGGCACTGGCCACCGCGACCGCATCGAACCGCACTGAGCCACCGCCCCGCACCGCCCGCCACGAACCTGGGTGCTACTTCCACTGCCTCTATCTACATGGGACTTCCATTGGTCGCCCGCCGTGCCGCCACTCGATTCGAGCGGAGCACACGCCGACCTAATATGCCCTACGATAATATTAGGACCTTAGATAATGCGTCCGAAACATTTTTATGTCTGGCGCTCGTAGGTATAGACACGAGCGGTAGGCACGTCCGTCACACGGCACGCGAGTGGGAAACCGAATACCTTTCTGGCGATTTCCCACGCCGCGTGTAATCACGGTACGACGGGCGGGGGGACCACTGAAAGTCCCCTATGAAACAGAGGAGGAGAGACAGACATGGCACGCAGACAGAAGTCAGTACGGCTCAGTGAGCGGGAGCATCGAATCTTGGAAGCAACGGCGGAAGCCGCCTATGACGGCGACTTGGTATACGGCGCGGTGGTCGAACGCCTCTGTCGCCAGGCACTCGCGGAGGACAGTAGCGCGGACACGGAGGTGCAATGGTAAATGTCGTTCAATGTGAACGCCGCGGACATTCCGAAGCACGTCGAACGGGATAGTGAGCCGAAGTATCTCGTCTCATTGGACGGCGACAGTAGCGACGAGTGCGAGCACCCGCGTGCCGCCACGGAGAACCTGGACGGCGGCACGGTCGAGAAATGCACCCGATGTGGGGAGCACCTGCACTGGATTCGGAAGCCCGATTGGTGGGACAGTGGGGAGGTGTCAGAATAATGGAATTTAAAGAGCAGACTATCGAACGGCGCGGACACCCCGATGCAGACGCGGCACTTCTCCGTGCCGATGTAGCGGACCCCGCGCATATCGAGGTGACTGGCGCGAGTCGGTACGGCGCGCGGATAGCCTGGTTAGACGGGGGAGGACCCAAGACGGACTATCGCCTTGAAG
>CAXREU010000018.1:0-4710 GCA_964229715.1 Halobacterium sp. | reverse complement strand
CCGCGACCAGTTGGCGACGCGGCTCCGCTCAGCCTCCGCGAAAGTCGCGGACAGCGAGGCGGGTCGCGTGGAGAGCAGTGTCGTGCGGGACACGGCGGCCCTCGCACACCGCATCGGGGGTGCAATCGCCAAGAACGCGCTCTCCGAGGCCGGGTCGGTAGCGACCGAGAAAGCAGCGAAGCGCCTCGGCGCGGCGGACGTCGGCGCGGTACCTGCGGGCCTGCCGCTGGCGCCCGTTCCGGGGTTCTGGTACGCGACGGCGAACGCGTGGTCGGTGTCCGTGCGCGGGTCGTACGCCCAGTTCACGATTCGGGCTGACGGCGGGTCGCCGGTCGGACCCGGTGAGGGGATGGCGTACGTCCGCGAGGACGAGAGTGTGGCGTTTGACGTGGACGGGGACGGCGACGTGGAGCGTGTGGGGCGCAACGAGCGCGTGTCGTTCGAGGTCGAGGCGACAATCGGTGTGGTTGTGCCGGCGGGCCCGCGCGGCGTCGGCGACGTGGACGGGAGCGCGGACGAGCAGTCCGCGGGGTGGTAAGTCGTCGCGGCAAGCGTAGCCTCCTTGAACGCCGAGCACGTACAGGGAAGCGTGCTAGCCGACGAAATTCAGGACGCCGAGGCAGTGACCGCCGGGGACGTTCGCGCGGAGTACGAGGCGGCGCTGGCGCGCGTCGTCGAAGCGGAAGGCATCGACGCCGTCGCAGCCGCGTCGGGCGTCGACGCGGAGCGACTCGCGGCACTCGTCGACGGCGAGTCCGTCGAACTCACTCTGGAGGAGGCAGCGGGCGTCTTCGCCGTCAGCGACGACTGGCCGGACGCCGAAGGCCTCCTGCTGGAGGTCCGGGACAACCTGATGCTCCAGATGAGTTCCGCGGTGATGGACGTGGAGTCACTCGCTAGCGGACTCGACGACGACTTCGACCCGAAGGAGATTCAACAGAAAATCGAGGGCCGCCAGCCGATGACGCTCGAGGAGTACGCACGCATCTATCGGCACGTCGCCAGCGAGAACCCGTACTGATGGACGTCGCGATTCTGGGCTGCGGATACGTCGGGCTCGAACTCGGCCGCCAGCTCGCGGCCGCCGGCCACGACCCCGTCGGGGTCCGACGCTCCGAGGCGGGGCTCGCGGCGATTCGCGACGTGGGTTTCGACGCCCTACAGGCGGACGTGACCGATGCCGACTCGCTGTCGGCGGTGCCGGACGTGGACGCCGCGGTGTTCGCGGCGAGTTCGGGCGGCCGCGGCGCGGACGCCGCGCGCGAGGTGTACGTCGAGGGACTGCGGACGGCAATCGAGCACTTCGGCGGCCGCGAGGAACCCCCCTGCCGGTTCGTCTACACGTCGAGTACGGGCGTCTACGGCGACCACGACGGCGACTGGGTGGACGAGGAGACGCCGCTGGACCCGACTACGGAGAAGACGAAGGTGCTCGTCGAAGCGGAGCGCCTCGCGCGGGAGCGAGCGCCCGACTTCGGAATGGACGCGACCGTCGTGCGATTCGCCGGGCTCTACGGCCCGGACCGCTACCGCTTGCTCAGATACCTCGACGGCCCCGTCACCGAGGGCTACCTGAACATGGTCCACCGGGAGGACGCCGCCGGCATCGTGCGGTTCGCGCTCACGGACGACGCGGCCGCCGACGCCGAAGTGCTGCTGGCGGTCGACGACGAACCGGTCTCGAAGTGGCAGTTCGCGGACTGGCTCGCCGACGAGGCCGGCGTCGACCACCCCGAGAAGCAGACCGTCGAGGAGCGACTGAACGCGGGCGACCTCTCCGAGCCCGCCGAGCGCCGCCTCCGCACGAGCAAGCGCTGCTCGAACGACCGGCTCCACGAGTTGGGCTACGAGTTCGCGTACCCGACGTTCCGCGAGGGCTACCGCGCGGCCGTCGAGGCGTTCCGTCGCGGGGAGTACAAGTAACGCGGCGGCGAAGGCCCGGTATGGCTACTGCTGACGGGACGTTCCAGTACAAGGAGCGCTTCAGCGAGGACAAGGCGCGGACGTACTTCCGGAGCGTGCGCGACCGCGCGGTCTCCAGCGTCGGGCTCGGCACGTACCTCGGCGAGCCGACCGATGACGTCGACGACGCCTACTACGAGACGATTCGGGCGGCCGTCGAGGGCGGCTGCAACGTCGTGGACACGGCCATCAACTACCGCCACCAGCGCAGCGAGCGCGTCGTCGGTCGCGCACTCGAGGACGCCGACGTGGACCGCGAGGAGGTGTTCCTCGCGACGAAGGGCGGGTTCGTGCCGTTCGACGAGTCCCGGCCCGAGGACCCCGGGGATTTCGTCGCCGAGGAGTACGTCGACAGCGGGATTCTGGACGCCGACGACCTCGCGCACGGGAGCCACGCCATCGCGCCCGGCTTCATCGAGGACCAGCTGGACCGCTCGCTGCGGAACCTCGGCGTGGACAAAATCGACCTCTACTACGTCCACAACCCCGAGACGCAACTGGACGCGCGGCTCTCCGGGGCGGTCTACGACCAACTGGAGGCGACGTTCGAGCGCCTAGAGGAGCGCGTCGCCGCGGGCGACATCGAGCACTACGGCGTGGCGACGTGGGAGGCGTTCCGCGTGCCGCGCACCCACGACCACTTCCTCGACCTCGGCGAAATCATCTCGCGGGCCCGGTCGGCGGCCAAGACCGTCGGGAACACCGCGACGCACCTGCGCGCGATTCAGGTGCCGTTCAACGTCTTCATGGCGGACGCGTTCACCGTCAAATCGCAGGAGGGGCCGGAGGGCGACCAGAGCGTGCTGTGGTACGCTCACGAGGCCGGATTGAACGTGTTCACGTCCGCGAGCCTCGCGCAGGGGCAAGTCCTGGAGGGGCTGCCCGACGACGTCGAGGAGAAACTCGACGGCGACACGCCCGCGCAGCGCGGCCTGAACTTCGCGCGCAGCGCGCCCGGCGTCACGTCCGCGCTCGCCGGCACGACCAGCCCCGAGCACATTCGTGAGAACATCGCCGCGGGCACGTTTGAGCCGCTGGGCGCGGACGCCTTCGACGCCATCTTCGAGTAGAACCACAAGAATTGACCCAACGGGCCGCCAAGTCCGCCCGTGTCCAGTACGTCCGCCAGTGACGCGCGCCGCGTCCGGCTGTTCGGCTCGCTGTGCGCGCTCGTGTTCCTCGTGAACTTCGGGCGCGTCGTGTTCGCGCCGCTGGTCGCCCCCTTGCAAGCGGACTTCCTCGCGACCGACGCCGCCGTCGGGCTGGTGGCGACGCTGGCGTGGCTGGGGAGCGCGCTCCCGCGGCTGCCGACCGGCTGGCTGCTGACGCGTGTCGACCGTCACCACGTCGTCCTCGGCACGGGCGCGCTGCTGGCGGTATCCTCGGCGGGGATGACGTTTGCGCCCTCTATCGAGTTCGTGATGGTGGGCGCGTTCCTCGTCGGCCTCGCCTCCGGGGCGTACTTCGTCGCCGCGAACCCGCTCATCAGCGAGCTGTTCCCCGAGCGCGTCGGTCGCGTCGTCGGCGTCCACGGCACCGCCTCGCAGTTGGCGGCCGCGCTCGCGCCCGTGCTCGTCGGCCGCGTCCTCCTTGAGTTCTACTCGTGGCGCGCGCCGTTCTACCTGCTGTCCGCGGCCGCGGGCGTCGTCACGGTCGTCATCTACGTACTCGCCGGTCGCACGGACCTTCCGGAGGCCGGCGCCGCCGACCGCGACCTGCTCGGCGCGATTCGGCGCCAGTACCGTATCGTCGTGCTCGGCGTCGTCATCGTCGGCGTCGCGGGCCTCGTCTGGAACGGCTTCTTCAACTTCTACATCAAGTACCTCACCGAGACCAAGAACATCCCGAGTAGCACTGCCGAGACCCTCCTCACGGTGGTGTTCGCGGCGGGCGTGCCGGCGTTCTGGTACACCGGCCGGCTCGCCGACCGGTTCCGCCACGTTCCGTTGATGCTCGCGGTACTCGGGGGGTTCGTCGCGTCGCTGCTCGCGATGACCCTCGTCGACGGCGTGGTCGGCGTCGCCGCCGTCTCCGTGGTGCTCGGGTACGCCGTCCACAGCCTCTTCCCCGCCATCGACACGTTCCTCCTGGACAGCCTGCCGGACAGCGACCGGGCGAGCGCGTACGCCGGCTACAGCTCCGTGATGATGGTCGTGCAGGCGATGGGCAGCGTCGTCATCGGGACGCTGGTCGGCGCTGGTTGCGCCTACGCCACCGTCTGCCAGGTCGCGGGCGTCGCGCTCGCCGCGCTTCTCGTCGTGCTGGTCGTGCTCTACCGCGGCGGCCGGCTGCCGGCTGGCGCAAGTACGTGCCCGCCGGCGCGCCGAGCGAGGGTATGGACTACACGCAGGAGCGCGTGGCGACGCTCCACGACTACGGCGACGCCGACCCGGACGCGCCGACGGGCCGGGCGGCCGTCGTCGTCCCGATGACCGACCGCGAGTACGCCGGGCTCGCCCCGGAGCGCGTGTTCTCCGAACTCGAACGCGTCGACCCCGCGGAGGTCGTCGTGCCGCTACGCGCGCCCGCCGAGCGCGTCCCCGAGTTCCGCGACTGGCTCGCCGAGTTCGACGTGCCCCTGACCGTGCTCTGGTGTGACGGCCCGCGCGTCGAGGCACTGCTCGACGACGCGGGACTGGCGGGCGAGCGCGGGAAGGGCCGGGACGTCTGGCTGGCGCTCGGCGTCGCCGCGCGCCACGACGACGTCGTCGTCCACGACGCCGACACGTCCACGTACGTGGCCCGGGA